>UREM01000005.1 GCA_900546775.1 uncultured Collinsella sp.
CATGCCGCCGAAGTTGAAAGGCAGATTGCCGCTCTGGCGGGTTTGCAGCGTCGAGCCGTTACGCGGGTTGGTAAACCCGCGTAACTACTCCCGAGCTCCGTACTGCTCGTAGTAGGCGTCGATAGCGGTCTTGAGCTCGTCGTCGATGACGACTTTGCCGTCGATCTCGTGGTTGTAGAGGGTCTCGACGACCTCGGCCATGGAGACGATGCTCGCGACGGGGAAACCGTACTTGGCCTCGATCTCCTTCTGAGCGGTGGTCACGCCGCCCTTGCCGACCTCCATGCGGTTGAGGGACACGATCAGGCCCTTGATCTCGACATCGGCAGCAGCCTTGACCTTGGGATAGGTTTCGTCGATGGACTTGCCGCTGGTGGTGACGTCCTCGACCATGACCACGCGGTCGCCGTCCTGGGGCTCGTAGCCCAGCAGGTTGCCCTTGTCGGCGCCATGGTCCTTGGCCTCCTTGCGGTCGCAGCAGTACTTGACCTCCTTGCCGTACAGCTCGTGGTAGGCAATGGCGGTCACGACGGCTAGCGGAATACCCTTGTAGGCCGGTCCAAACAGCACGTCAAAGTCGTCGCCAAAGTTATCGTGGATGGCCTGGGCGTAATACTCGCCCAGCTTCTTGAGCTGGTAGCCCGTCACGTAAGCGCCGGCGTTCATAAAGAACGGGGACTGACGGCCGCTCTTGAGCGTAAAGCTGCCGAACTTAAGAACGTCGGACTCAACCATGAACTTGATGAACTCTTGCTTGTAAGCCTCCATGCGGGCTCCTCTCGTAATCGCGTACGTGCCTTCCAGTTTAGCGCAGGAAGGGCATCGATGCGGGCGTGCTTTGGAGCCACGGCATTCTGTAAAGGCTTTGTCAGGGGGAATGGTTTTCCGAACAATGGGGTTGACATGGCAAACCCCCTCATCAAGAATACGGGCGGATTCAAACGGGCACGAGATGCCCGAAGCGCGCTGCGCCCGGTCTTAAGGAGGTGTGCCATGGAAGGCAGTCATAGTCGAAAAACCTGCATGTCGCCCTCGGCACGCCGCGAGGATTCCGCGCGCGCATAAGCGCCAACAGCCGATCGTCAAAACCACCACAAAGGTGCCTGTCCCTTCGTGGTGGTTCGAAAGCATGACGTGAGCGACATCTAGGTTTCTAAAGCAAATACGACACGTACGCTAACTCCCTTCAACAAGGAGGACCCTATGCTGATGCTCAAAACCGCCACGGTACTCGAAGCCATCTCCAAGCGCCGCCGCACGGCGCGCCCCGCCGCTCACACCGGCCTATCCAAGAACACCATATTCGCCGCCACCCATAGCGCCGAGGATGCCCTCGTGCTGCTCGACGCCACAGCCGACGGGCTCACTGCCGAGCACGCCGCCGAGCGCCTAGACGCCACCGGGCCCAACACCATCGAGGCGCCGACCAAAACGCTCGCCCGCCGCATCGCAGACGCGTTCATCGATCCCTTCGCCGGCATCCTCGCCGCGCTCGCGCTGGTCTCGCTCTACATCGACGTGCTCTCCGTGCCCGAGCCGCAGCGCGATCCTTCCACGGTCATCGTCATCGGCATCATGCTGCTGGTATCGGGCGGCATGAAGTTTATCCAGGAAGCCCGCAGCGGCAATGCAGCCGAGGCCCTCAAGGACCTGGTCTCCAACACCTGCTGCGCCCTGCGCGACGACGAGCGTCTCGAGATCCCCTTCGACGAGCTCGTCCCCGGCGATATGATTCGCCTCTCTGCCGGCGATATGGTGCCGGCCGACGCCCGCATCATCACCGCGCGCGACTTGTTTGTGATCGAGTCGGTACTCACGGGCGAGAGCGAGGCCGTCGAGAAGACCGCCGCCATCACCGTCGTCGAGGGTGCCGACGGCTCCGCACTGCCGCTCTCTGCCTGCAAGAACATCGTCTTTACCGGCACCTCCGTGCAAAACGGCACCGCCATGGCGCTTGTCGTTGCCACCGGCTCGGACACCTACCTGGGCGGCATCGCCAAGATGCTCAACGGGCGCGGCGAGAAGAGCGCGTTTGACCGCGGTGTCTCGAGTGTCTCCATGTTGCTCGTACGCCTCATGCTCGTTATGGCGCCGGCCGTCTTTGCCATCAACGCCGCCACCAAGGGCAACGTCATCGACGCGTTGCTGTTCGCCACGAGCGTGGCTGTGGGCATCACGCCGCAGATGCTTCCCGTCATCGTGACCACGAGCCTGTCGCAGGGCGCCAAGGACCTCGCCCGTCGCCAGGTAATCATCAAGGAGCTGCCGGCGATCCAAAACCTGGGTGCCATGGACGTCCTGTGCTGTGACAAGACCGGCACCCTCACCGAAGACCGCATCGTGCTCGAGCGCTACCTCAACACCGACGGCAACGAGGACGCACGTGTGCTGCGCCATGCGTTTTTGAACAGCTTCTTCCAGACCGGCCTCAAAAACCTTATCGACCTGGCCGTCATCGACCGTGCCGACGTGACGCCCTCGACCGTCGCACCCGATGCCATGCTGGGCCAGAGCCTGCGCGACCGCTATACCAAGGTCGACGAGGTGCCCTTCGATTTCTCGCGCCGTCGCCTGAGCGTAGTTGTCGCCGACGCCCAAGGCAAAACCCAGATGGTTACCAAGGGAGCTGCCGAGGAAATGCTCGAGATCTGCTCCTTTGTCGAGGTCAACGGCATCGTCCAACCGCTCGCCGACGAGGAGTTCGCCCAGATTCGCAAGCAGGTCGCCGGGCTCAACGCCGAGGGCCTGCGCGTGATTGCCGTGGCGCAGAAGACCAATCCACGCTGCGTGGGCGAGTTTGGCATCGCTGACGAGTGCGACATGGTGCTGATGGGCTTTTTGGCCTTCCTCGATCCACCCAAAGCAAGTGCCGCGGGCGCCGTCGCCACCCTCGAGGCCAAGGGCGTAGCGGTCAAGGTCCTGACCGGCGACAACGACCGCGTGGCCGCCACCGTCTGCGAGCAGATTGGAATCGACGCGAGCAACGTCTTGCTGGGCTCCGAGATCGATGCGCTCGATGACGCCGAGCTTGCCGAGCGCGCTGAGAAAACTCGTCTCTTTGCCAAACTCTCGCCGCTGCAGAAGGCGCGCCTAGTGCGCGTCATGCGCGAGCTGCTCGGTCACACCGTGGGCTTTATGGGCGACGGCATCAACGACGCCGCCGCCATGCGCGCGAGCGACTGCGGTATCTCGGTCGATTCCGCCGTCGACATCGCCAAGGAATCCGCCGATATCATCTTGCTCCAGAAGGACCTGGGCGTGCTCGAGCGCGGCATCATCGAAGGCCGCCGCACCTACGGCAACCTGCTCAAGTACCTCAAGACCACGGTGAGCTCCAACTTTGGCAACGTGCTGTCCGTGACCGTCGCGAGCCTGTTCTTGCCGTTTTTGCCCATGAGCGCCCTGCAGCTGGTACTGCTGTCGCTGGTCTACGAGATCGTGTGCATCGCGCTGCCGTGGGACACCGTCGATGATGCCTGGACTGCCCGTCCGCGCGCCTGGGACGCCGCGTCCATCAAGGGCTTTATGCTTGAGCTGGGCCCCGTGAGCTCGCTGTTTGACATTGTGACCTTTGCCGCGCTCTTCTTTGTGGTATGCCCCGCCGCCGTGGGCTCGAGCTGGGCCGAGCTTGCCGCTGTGGGCAACGCCGCAGGCATGACGGCCTTTGCGGCGCTCTTCCAGAGCGGTTGGTTCGTTGAGTCCATGTGGTCGCAGACACTCGTGATCCACATGCTGCGCTCCCCGCGTCTGCCAAGCCCGCGCGACCACGCCGCGCCCGCGCTATGCGTCCTCACCGTGCTGGGCTTGGCGCTCGTCACCTGGCTGCCGGCAAGTCCCATTGCCGATGCACTGGGACTCATGCCGCTGCCGGCGAGCTTCTTCGCGCTGCTCATCGGCATCGTCGCCGCCTACATCGCACTCACTCAGCTGACCAAGCGCCACTACATCGCCCGCCACGGCGAGCTGCTGTAGCACCACGGGCACCATCGTCAAGAACGCTTGGGCCGCCGCGACCCGCCCCTGCTGGCCGCGGCGGCCCAAAATAGCTAAATAGCCCCATCCCAAATGAGCTGCCCGCTAGTCCTTGGGTGTCCAAGACCAGAAGAAGTTGATAAGGGCCACGCGCGACTCGGCACCGGTCTTTTTATTGATCGAGGCGATATGGCGGTAGAGCGTGGAGCGCGAAAGGAAGAGCTTTGCGGCGATGTCCTGAACGCTCTCGTGCGATGCGACCAACGCCTCCAAAATATCGCGCTCGCGCTCTGTAAGCTCAAAGGCGGCGACAAAGGCATCGAGCCGCTCGCCGAGCGTGAACTCCGGAACCTCCGCGAAATCGGGCTCGCTCTGAGCAGACGCGCGGTCCGCACCAAGATCATCGGCAGCAAACGCCAGCTCGCCGGGCGCCGCAGCGTCATCGGCCCGATGCCCAGACTGCCCCAGCAGCGAAATCGCAATGCCCACAAACAGCACGAGCACCGCACTCACCGCCAGCAGCACGTTCTGGCTCGAGACAATCGCCACCGCCGGCGCCGTCACGAGCATCGCGCAAACGTTGCTGATGACACGACCCATGCACGGCCACAGATACGACCAGTGCGCATAAACCGAAATGGCAGCAAATTTCGTCGTGAAAAACACCACGAAGAAGCCCGAACCCAGATAGAAAATCGCCATGGCCGCAAGCGCATTGCCGCCATTGCCGTCGATGAGCAAGACAAAGAACGAAAGCGTGGACAACATGGCAGTGCAAGTCATGGTGATGTTCATATACGAACGACCGTGCAGGTCAAATAGGGCGCCGGCGACTAGAGCGCTCACGCCCATCAGCAAGCGCGGCCAATCGCCCAAGTCGATGGCCCCGGCGGCATGCGAGGTCGTGAGCCCCGCATTGAGGGCGGCAAACACGCCAGCAAGACAGGCGGTTGCGACCGTCAAACGCACCACGGCGCGCCGAAAAGCCGCCGTTGACTCGGGATCGTCTTGCCATTTGGCGCCAAATTCCGACGCACCCACCGAAAGCTCGGCGATATCGGACTCGCGCCCAGGCTCAGATTCACCGCGCAGCTTGGCACGACGAGCGTCGTGGAGCAGCGCCACCTGCACAACCGCACAGGCAACAAGAACAAACTGTTGCGGAATCCCCGCGGGCATCACCATATGGTTGAGCACCTGCACCAGAACGCCCAGGGCATACGAAAGCGCCGCCGCGCGCGCCAAATACGGCGTCCGTGCAAAGCGTCGCGCAAAGTTGGCATGGGCGGTCGATCCGCAGTAGCCCAGCGTGCAGCACGCTATCAAACCGCCGGCGATTACCACCTCAAACCGAACAGCCATAATCAGCAGCAGCAATGCCGATACCAGCAGCACGCCCGTGACGTCGCTCGTCGTATCGATCGCATGGGGGCGGCGGTAGTACAGAAGGGGGCGCACAAGAAAGCCGATCACGCTCGCACCGACGATGAAGCTCTCGTAGACAACGACCTCGCTCGGCGGCACAAACTCGGCAACGCGCACGTCAAAAAGATACTCGTCAGCCAAATACGTAAAATAGAACAGCGCCAGGCATATAATCTCCCGAATGCCCCGACGCAGGTATGCGGCTGTGTCTCCCATGCCTCTCATGAATCCCCCCCCCCCCCCGCAGTCGCTTAATGGCCTGCAAACTCATTCTATTAGAGAACCAGTCCTAATATCGAACCTATCCTCAAAATGTCGCTAATTTGACCCCAACAGCCCACGGCGTAACCGATTTTGAGCCGCAAGGCCCAGAAGGGGCGCGCACGGCTTGCAGCTCGGCAAGGAGCGTCCCCAACTGCCACTCATTTAAGTACGTCCCCAATGAGTGCAAGTGCCGCAAGTGCCAATCAAATGACGAGAGCGGATAATCTCCCACTTTGAGCCCGCATGCAGGCCAAAAACGGGAGAGTATCCACTCTCATTCTGTGGGTAGTCATTGGGGACGTTCTTAAACGACTAGTCAAACAAGAACGTCCCCAATGACTATGTCCAATGCGCTACACCAGGCGCATGGCCTCCTGGACAGCACCGTAAAGGTTGGCGTCGTTGCCGAGCTCGGCCGCCTTTATCTGCGGCACAGGAATGCCGGCAAGGGTCCCTTCGTAACTCGAGAGGGCCAGCGGCATCTGCGCACGCAGGGCATCGACGAGCTCGGGATGGCACGAGATGCCGCCTGCGATCACAAAGACCTCGGGGTCGAGCACGGCCTGCAGGTTGATGAGCTGTCCGTCAAATGCGCGAGCGTAGCGGTCGAGCGCGCGCTGCGCCGCCATATCGCCATCCGCGATCCACTCAAAGACGCGGCGGCCGTCCACCGGAGAATCCGCAGGCAGGCCCTTCTCGGCAACGGCGGCATCGCGGAGCGCACGCCAACCGCCCGAACCCACAAAGGAGTTTTCCATGCTCGCAGCAGTCGTGACATCGTTGCGCAAGAAGCTAAACTCGCCCGCAAAGCAATGCGCGCCGCGCAAGACCTTGCCGTCGATAACGATGCCGCCACCGATACCTGTGCCGACAGCGAGCACCACGCCAAAACGCGTCCCGCGCAGAGCGCCAGCCGCATACTCACCGAGTGCACAGCACTTACCGTCGTTATTGACGGCAATCGGCACCCCCAGAGCCTCGCGCATAAGCTTTCCGAGCGGACAGCCATCCATAAACGTGAGCGCACCACCGCGATGGATCGTTCCTGTGACATCTCCCTCGTAGATGCCGCCGGGCGCACTCACGCCCACGGCGCTCACGCGCTCGCGATACGGCTCGACGAGCGAGATCAGCGCCGCGACCGTCTCCTCAGCCGTGGTAAAGCCCGTCGGCAGGCTTCCGCGCTTGCGGATGGAAAAATCCTCGCCCAGCACAGCCCATTTAACGGCCGTACCGCCCACATCGATTCCAAAAAACTCCTGCATGTTCACTCCTTACAAGCGTAGCCCCGGACGCGCATCGCCGCGACCATCACAGGGGCTACCCCTCTGCGATGGTCGTGCAGCAAGTCACGCCCGGTGCCGATTATCTCTGTTTTACGCCTCTAATTTGGTCAGGCGAAGCATCATATACTGCTTACTTGGGAGATCGATGCGGAACTTGCCCTCAAAGGTTCCGGGAAGCTCCTCCTCCGTCATGCCCCATGTGTCCACGACACTCACCTTGTATCGAGCGCCCGACTCGCCCTCAAACTCACGAGACCACTCATTTAAGTACGTCCCCAATGAGCGTGGCGGAATGGCTCCCCTTGGCAGCTTAAAGCCGTCATGCAGGAACCATTCCGTCGCAGCCAAATGAAAGGGACTGGGCTGTAAATATTGGAGAAGAGCCGTTAGCGCCCGGGGGCCAGGATCACCAGAGCGTCGTGCTCAAAGGGATGCTGAGCCACACGCACGGTGCCGTTGCCGTTGTCGCGAACAGGCAGCTTGGCGATGTGCTTGTCCTCCATGTCGAGGGCCGTCGCCGTCCAGCCGCGCGCGCCGTCGAGCTTAAACTTGAGCGCCGTGGTGCGCGGCAGGTACGTGACGACGCGATCGCCAACGCGCGCCACACGAATGGACTCGCGCGCGTCGTCGAGGAGCTCCTGCGCCGGAACCACGGCAAGTGCATCGTCGGCAGCCGTAGCGCCCAGGGCGGCAAGCACGTGCTCGATCGCGCCAAAGTCCCACACACCCGCAAACTGCAGGCACTCTTGCCAGCGGAAGGGCATGTCAAAGCCCTCGCCCAGGACCGAGCCCTGGCTGCGCGATGTCTGCCAGTTCCACACGCCGTGTGCGCCATAGGTCACGCCGGCACTGGCGCCGGCAAGAATCGACGACCATACGCTCGCGCGACAGTCCTGCGCGGTAAAGCGCCAGTACACGTTGCGCGACGCACCCATCTGCTCGTAACAGGGCTCGGAGTTGACCATCGGCTTTTTGGGATAGCTGGCGATAAAGTCCTGCGGCAGGCGCCAGGCCTCGGGCTGGCCCTCGTAGTTGTGACCGGGCTGAAACATGTAGAAGTCCAGACGGTCCAGGTACTGTGACGGAATGGTGCGGTTGCCGCGGTTGATATGCATGGTGCGCAACGCCTCGGGCGCACGCTTGACGACTTCGTCGAGGGCATCCTCGTAATAGGCGATCGCCTCGTCGCTGGTAAAGTCGGTATCGCCCGTCACCACGTAAACGGGGTCGAACTCACCCAGGTTCTCGACGACGCGGGCAACGTGGGCACGGACCTCCTCGCGCGGCATAACCTCGGCACCGCAACGCTCGGCAATCTTGGCGCCCCAGGTACCGGGCACGTAGTTGCACCACATAAGCACGAGTGCCGGACGAATGCCGTGCTCGACGGCAGCGCGGCACATGGCAGCAGCGCGGTCCCAGTACGCCTGGTTGGGACGGGACCAATCAAAATGCACGCCGTCCTCGCTGGCATAGGGCCAAATGCCCAGATCGGGGCAGCAGCGATCCCACTGCGGCAGCGTGTTGATCTGCAGCACGTTCATGCCCTGCTCGGCGCGGCGGGTCAGATAGTAGTCCCAATCGGCCTCGGCGATGCTCGTAAACGCGCTCCAGCACGTATCGGCAAACCAAAAGAACGGTTTGCCCTCGCACAAAAAGCCGTCCTGACGACCGTTAACGGTCAGTTTTCCCAAACTCATCTGCATGTCCTTTCGTTTGATAAAGGAGTTGCGAACCGGCAGATTCTTTCGCGGTAACCCCGCGCGAAAGCCCCTGGCGCTTAGCAAGCCCCGGCGAGTAGGCGCCACGCGCCCCCAATCAGTCTACCTTGTAAGAAGGGCCCCGCCGGGCTTGCGCCTGACGGGGCCCTGTCGTGTAGGTAAGGTCGTATGTGACCGAATGGTTTGGCCTTAGGCCTCCATCTCGGCGAGCTCCTCCTTGGAGAAGCCAGTGGCAAAGACGACGGCAGCGGCGATGACAAAGGAGATTGCCATACCGACGATAGCCCAGACGGTGTTCATCTGGCCACCCTGCAGGTAGTTGGTGAAGACCAGGAAGTTGGAGGCACCGCCGGCCAGGTAGTAGGTAACACCCATGAGGCCGGAGAACACAGCGCCGATGGCACCGCCGATGAACATGCCGAGCATGGTGCGACGGAAGCGCATAAGGATACCGAAGAGTGCGGGCTCGGTGACGCCGCCGGCGATGGCGGAGATGACGTAACCCAGGGCAAGACCCTTCTCGTCGGGGTTCTTCATCTTGAGGAAGGCACCGAAGGCGCAGCCCCAGACAGCAGCCATAGCGCAGTTGGTGGAAACGAAGACGAAGGGATCGTAGCCGGCAGCGATGATCTGAACCTGAGCGAGCAGGATGACGGGCATGTGCATGCCGCAGACCACGAAGAGCTGCCAGAAGGCGCCGAGGATGGCCATGACGATCAGGATGCCGATGCCGCCAAGGTCAGCAAGGCCGAAGAGGGCGTTGGCGATCAGCGTACCGATCTCGTTGCCGATCGGAGCGAGGACGATGAAGGCAATGGGAATCGTGACAATCATGGTGCAGAACGGCGTGAAGACCGTGGACAGCACGTCGGGCATGACCTTCTTAAAGAACTTCTCAACAAAGTACAGGACGGGCACCGAGAGAATGATCGGCAGGACGGACTGCTGGTAGTTGGCAGCGGCGATCTGGATGCCGTAGACGGAAATGATTCCGCCACCCTCCTGAGTCGCGACACTCACGACGGACGGGGCCATGAGAGCGCCGCCGAGGAGCATGCCCAGAACCGGAGAGGCGCCGAGCTTCTTAGCCGCGGCATAACCCAGGTAGATGGGGATAAAGGTGAACGTGGCCTCGTACAGCGTGGTGTAGAGGAACGTGTAGGTCGGATCGGTGTCGGAGATAACGCCGAGCATGGTGGGGCCAAGAACCGCAGCGATGGTGCGGAACAGACCGCCGGCCATGAGCAGCGGGATCAGCTGGGTCATGGAGCCCGACAGATAGTCGAGGATGATATTAGGCAGGTTCTTGATATCGAACTTCTCCTTGGGAGCGTCGAGATTCTCGTCGACCGCGGCACCCTGCTTGACGCCGGACATGGCGACGAACTCGGCGAGCACCTTGGGCACGTTCTGGCCGATGATGACCTGGAGCTGGCTGCCGGCGAACTGGCAACCCAGAACACCCTTGACCTTCTTGATCTTCTCCACATCGGCCTTGCTGTTATCCTTGAGCGTCAGACGCAGGCGCGTCATGCAGTTGGTGGCGACGGTAACATTCTCCGCACCGCCCACGAGCTCGAGGACATCGGTGGCAATCTGTTTGTTATCTACTGCCATGGGACCCCTCCCCATATCATCGTGTGTCTACCCGTTTGGACGTAGGCACGCCTTTGGCCCGGCGACTATAACCCCTTACGGTTACCGGACCCTTGGATACGCCATCGTAAACAAAGTGTTTACTGAACGTTTACGAGCTTTAGTTTACACGGAATGCCTAATATGTGGCAATTTTGCCATTTGCCGTCCGGTGAACGGTAGGAAATCGGGGGTGAACGTAATTGACTGCTAAGGCATCATATATTGGGCCATTTATTTCGAAATGGTCATCTACGTGGACTTTTATCTAAGCTGGCACCACGATGCCTTGTTGACTCATCAACAAAAGCCCTGCTAGATAGTAGTAAACGAGTGTTTAGCAGTTCATTGAGCGTTTGATGCGACCGTTTACCGAGTTCATCTGCTTATTCTCTAATTCTGCTTTACACTAAACATGTTTAGATTGTATTGCCGCGATTATTTAGCACGCGCGGCACAAGGGAGGAAGCTCATGGAACTCAAGTCATGTACCTACGCAACCGTCACCACCTTGGGTGACTTTGGCCCCTGGATCAGCAAGGTCGTTCTCGACCTGCCCTGCACCGTACGCGCCAACGATCTCGATGCGAACACTTTCCATATATATGTAGAGCGTCACGAACGCACGGGCGAGGTCCTGATGCGCAAGGAGCACGGCGCCGACCATGCCGCTCCCTCCGTGGGTTACATCGACGTTCTCGCCGCGTATCCGTGTGACGAGAACGGCCGCAAGCTCGCCGTGGGCACCCATGTGGCGCTCGAAGTCGCCGAGCAGCGCCTGACCAAAAAGATTGAAGGCGGCGTCATGGGCTCGCGCCTGCTCGACGACCAGCTGCGCATCACGCAGCTCGCGGCTCTTCCCGGCGACGACGGCGACGACCCCACCTGCGGCCTGGTCTTCGATGCCTGCCGCGGCGACATCTGCCCCGCGCTCAAGGGCTGGAGCAATGCCGTGCAAAAGACCGCCGTCAATGGTATTGCGCTCGAGTACGGCTTCTTTGAGCCCAGCTTTAAGGCAGAGGACTCGGCCTGCTTCAATCCCTTCGCGCCCGAGGCCACGGTCGTGCCCCAAAAGGCTCCGCTCGTGGTGTACCTGCACGGCGCCGGCGAAGGCAAGGGTGCCACGAAGGGCGAAGGCGCCACGCGCGCCCATATCGGCAACCGCGTGACGGCCATTAGCCAGGCGCAAATCCAGCGCTACTTTGGCGGCTTTGCCTGGGTGCTCGTGCCGCAGTCGCCCACGTTTTGGATGGACAACGGCGTCGAGCAGCTCGGTCGCTCCAACCAGAGCATCTACTCCCCCGTGCTCAAGGCGCTCATCGATGAGTTTGTCGCCGAGCATGCCGATCGCATCGATACCGACCGCATCGTGGTTGCCGGCCTTTCCAACGGCGGCTTTATGACCCTGCGCCTGTGCGCCGACTACCCCGATTTCTTCGCCGCCGGCCTTCCCTGCTGTGCCCCGTGGTACAACGCCACGGACGAGGACGTGGCCGCGCTCGCCAAGACGCCGCTGTGGTTTACGCACTCCAAGGGCGACGAGCTTGTGTCACCGCAACAGACCGTGCTGCCGCTGTTCGCGCGCCTGCGCGGTGCCGGCGCCAACGTGCATCTCACCTACTTTAGCCATGTCGAGGACCTGACCGGCGTGTATCGCGAGGCCGACGGCTCGGCCAAGAAGACGTTCAACCACGGCGTGTGGATCCACCAATTCAACGACCTGTGTTATCAAGACTTCGACGGGGGCAACGTACTCATCGACGGCGAGCCGGTGGGCTGCTGGGAGTGGTCGGCCAGGGTTTCGAGGTAACCATCCCATCGGGGGCTCTGACCTTTAGTTTTGTAAACGTCCTCGCGCATGAGCCCCGCTTATCCTGCTCCTTCGGAGCATCGGATAAGCGGGGCTCGCGCTGCGGAATGTTTACAAAACTAAAGGTCAGAGCCCCCCTAAGTTAACGTTGTTCGAAACGCTGGTCGGCCGCTTCCGGCGGGCCGCCGGGTCGCGGGCGATGGGGGCGTGGGTCCCGTCTTGCCTTGCGCGTAACTGGCTGAATTGATTTTGATTGGAGCTGTTCCTATGTCCCAGAAGTTGACTCGGGCGATTGTTACCACTGATATGGAAGTCGATGATATGAACTCGCTTGTTCATTTGGCTCTGTATCTCAACTTGCTTGATGTTCAGGCTGTGGTGTATACGGCTTCGCAGTATCACTTTCTTGGGGATGGGGTTCATACGCTCGGCGAGGTGAATTCGCATTGGCGGACCAAAGGGCGGCGCTCTTATGAGTGGGCTGTTGTGCCTCATGAGCCCGATCCGCTGGCTGGCGAGCTTCGTGAGTATCGGCCGTTTCCCGAGCATTGGATTGAGAGTCTCTGGAGTAATGAATATACCCAGGCTTGGCCGCAGTTGCAGGCAAATGCGGACGCCGCCGGTGAACCGCCGTTTCCCACGCCTGCCCAGATGATCGAGCGTACGTTTGTGGGAAATGTTGCTTTTGAGGGTGATGTGCGCGAGGAGACTGAAGGGTCTCACGTCATCGCCGATGCCATCATGGACGATGACCCGCGTACGTTATGGTTGCTCAGCTGGGGTGGTATGAATACGATCGTTCGCGCCCTCATGAGTATTGCCGAGCGCTATCGCGCCACGCCCGAGTGGCCCGCCGTGCAGCAGCAGGTCTATCAGAAGGTGCGCGTGATGGGCGTTGCCGATGGCGTGGGACAGGACAACTCGTGGCTCGACCATGGGCGCGAGCTCTTTCCCGAGCTCATCTTTTGGCGTACGCCCTATATGTATGGCAACTATTTCGACGCCAAAACAGCTCAGCCCGATACGCTGCCGCTGTTTAAGGCTCCCTGGCCCGAGCAGAATCTCACGCAGGGCAACGGCCCCCTCATGGCACGCTATATGCTCTATGGCGATGGTAAGGTCTACGAAAACGAGCCTGAGCGCTTTCAGTTTGGCAAGCATGCCCGTCTGGATTGGGGCCTGGAAGGCATGCCCGCGATGCAGTTTGAGCGCGGCGATTTTATGGCCGAAGGCGACAGCATGACCTATATTCCGCTGCTGCCGTTTGGCCTGCGCGGTATCGACGACCGCGGCTTCGATACGCTGCTGGGACGCATGTTTTTTGATGGGCATCCCGATGCGAACGCGCCCGCCGGTTTTGCCTCCATCGGCACGCCCGCAGACGACAATCTCAATCCCTATCTGCGTGCCTATCAGGAAGACTTTGCCGCCCGCGCGCAATGGTGTGCCCATGATCCGGCCATCTGCTCGCATCCGGCACATGTTGTCGAGACCACGGCCGACCGCAGCGCCACAGCCGGCGAGCGCGTCGACCTTACAGCGACCATCGTCGACCCCGACGGCAAGGGCTTCGATGTACATTGGGATGTCGCCGTGGACCCGTCGAGCTATGCAGGCGCCCAGGATCTGTCGCTGTGGCAAGAATGCACGGTAGACACCGCTTTCATCGTGCCCGCCGACGCGCGGCCCGGCGACCGCCTTGTGCTCACCCTTACCGTGCAGACGCGCGCCGAGCGCCCCTGCAGCCGCTACGCCCAGGTCGCCGTAACCGTGGCATAGCAAGGACGGCGCCCACATTCGGCAGCCGCCGCATTCGACAAAGAGTGTCCCCAGGCGCCAAACGAGCGAGGATTTTTGGACACCCAAATGACGAGAGTGGATAATCTCCCACTTTGAGCCTGCACACAGGTCAAAAACGGGAGATTATCCACTCTCATTCTACGGGTACTCATTGGGGACGTACTTAAATGAGTAGTTTCACTCATTTAAGTACGTCCCCAATGAGTAGGAAAAATGGGCCATGTGTCCCAGTTGTGGAGACTCCTTGAGCCGTCTGGGTATCGCGAAGGATCGCGCACTCCCCCATCATCAAAAGTGACACACGCTACCTGTTGATGGGAGGCAGCCATGGGCTTCTTTGACAAGATGTTCGAGAAGAAAGAGTGCGCGATTTGCGGTACCGAGCTGGGACTTCTAGGTAAGACAAAAATCAATGAAGGCTACCTGTGCAAAGAGTGCGCCGGCAAACTCTCCCCCTACTTCCACGGCTATCGCTCCAGCACCGCGGACGATATCCGTGAGCAACTCGCCTACCGCGAGGCCAACGCCGAACGCCTGTCTTCGTTCAACCCCACGCGCACGCTTTCTGCCGGGCGCACCAATATTATGCTCGATGAGGACGCGGGCCTGCTGATCATCACTTCGCAGAGCCGCTGGCGCGACGCCAATCCCGACATCATCGAATTCTCGCAGGTACTCGGCTGCGATATGGATATCGACGAGCATCGCACCGAGATCTATCGCGAGGCCAAGGACGGCGAGCGCGAGAGCTACAACCCGCCGCGTTATGACCTGGATTACGACTTTAATCTGACCATCTACGTCAACACGCCGTACTTTACCGAGATCAACCTGCGCGTGAACGACTCCACCATCGATCAGCGCGGCTCCATCGAATATCGCGAGGCCAAGCGCCAGGCAACCGAGGTTCGCGACGCGCTGGTGCAGCTGCGTCAGGAAACGCGCGACAGCGTCGTGGCCGCCAAGGCCCCCAAGACTGCGGTAACCTGCCCCTTCTGCGGTGCGACCACCATTCCCGATGCCAGTGGGCGCTGCGAATACTGCGGCGGCGCCATCGGCGCATAGCCCCCGGCAGCGAAAGGACCGATCATGGCCTTCGAGAGCGTCAACTATCAGTGTCCCGCGTGCGGCGGCCCCCTTCACTTTGCCAGCACCGAGCAAAAGCTCATCTGCGACTACTGCGATTCTCGTTTTGAAGTCGAAGAAGTCGAGGCCCTCTATCGCGAGCGCCAGGACAAGGCAGATGCCAAAGCCGATGCCGTGCAGGAGCTCGCCCAAAACGCCGGCTACATCTGCTCGTCGTGCGGCGCCGAGCTCGTGTCCGACGGCACCGTCGCCGTCACCACCTGCCCGTACTGCGGCAACTCCGCCGTGGCGCCCGGCCAGCTCTCGGGCGACTTCTCGCCCGACCTGGTGATTCCGTTTAAGCTCGGGCGCGACGATGTCACGACCGCACTCAAGGAACACTACAAGGGCAAGATCTTGCTGCCCAAGAGCTTTGTCACCGGCAACCACATCGACGAGGTCCAAGGTGTCTACGTGCCGTTTTGGCTCTACGGCGCCCGCGTTGACGGCGAAGTGTACTTTGACGCGACCAACGAGACCGTGACCGAGGAATCCGATCGCACCGTCACGACCACCGACCACTACGATGCCTATCGCAAGGGCAATATCTCGTTTAAGCGCGTGCCCGTCGACGGATCGTCCAAGATGCCCGACGGCCACATGGACGCCATCGAGCCGTTTGACTACGACGCGCTGCGTTCGTTCTCGGTCGCATATATGCCCGGCTACATCGCCAACCGTTACGACGAGGACCGCGAGACCTGCAAGGCGCGCGCCGAGCGCCGCATGGAGGAGAGCACGATCTCGGCCCTGCGCGAGACCGTCGTCGACGAATACGACGATGCCACGGTCGAAAGCAAGCAGCTCGACTACACCTGGGAAGACAGCGACTACGCCCTGTTCCCCGTCTGGATGCTCTCCACCTCGTGGAACGGCAAGAGCTACCTGTTTGCCATGAACGGCCAGACCGGCCGCTTGGTCGGCGAGCTCCCCTGCTCCAAGCCCAAGCTCGCTATTGCCTCGGTGCTGTTCTTTGTGATCGGATTTATCCTCTCCCAGATTCTCTTTATGGGTGAGAACGCCTTCGATCCGGATTACCTCGCCTTTGATATCGAGGGCATCCTCATCAACATCGTCGCGCCGCTGATCATCGTGATTATCGGAGACGTGCTACTGGTAGGCCAGCTCAAGACGGCCAACGAGGCCACCCACGCCGACGAGTATTGCGGCGAGCTCGACCTGACCGAGAAGCACGACACCTTCAACCACACCGAGACCACCGTTGTCATGAAAGACGACAAGGACGACTAAGCAATCCGACCAATACCACCCGGCCTTTGACGAGAAAGGAAGATCACCATGGGACTCTTGAAAGCTGGATTGGGTGCTGCCGGCGGCGTCATGGCCGACCAGTGGAAGGAATTTATCTATTGCGAATCGATGCCTGCTGACGTCTTGGCCTGCAAGGGCAGCAAGCGCACCGGCGGTCGCAGCTCCAACACGCGTGGCGAGGACAACGTCATCTCCAACGGCTCGGTCATCGCCGTCAACGACGGCCAGGGCATGCTCGTGGTGCAAAACGGCAAGATCATCGAGGTCGCGCTGGAGCCCGGTGAGTTTGTCTTCGATACCGGCAGCGAGCCGAGCGTCTTTAGCGGCAACCTGGGCGATTCCATCAAGGAGACCTTCGCCAATATCGGCAGCCGCTTTACCTTTGGCGGCGACGCGGGCAAAGACCAGCGCGTCTACTTCATCAACACCAAGGAGATCATCGGCAACAAGTACGGCACCGCCTCGCCTGTGCCCTTCCGCGTGGTCGATAACAACATTGGCCTGGACGTCGACATCTCCGTGCGTTGCAACGGCGAGTATTCGTACCGCATCACCAACCCGCTGCTGTTCTACACCAACGTATGCGGCAACGTGACCGATAGCTACACGCGCGACAAGATCGACAGCCAGCTTAAGTCCGAGCTGCTCACCGCCCTGCAGCCCGCCTTTGCCAAGATCTCGGAGATGGGCATCCGCTACAGCGCCATCCCCGGCCACACCACCGAGCTCGCCCGCGCGCTCAACGAGGTCCTCTCTGCCGACTGGCGTGACCTGCGCGGTGTCGAGATCGTGAGCTTTGGCGTCAACTCCATCGCAGCCTCGCAAGAAGACGAGCAGATGATCAAGGACCTGCAGAAGGCCGCAGTCATGCGCGATCCCACCATGGCGGCAGCCAACATTGCCAGCGCCCAGAGCGACGCAATGCGCGCGGCAGCCGCCAATCCCAACGGCGCGATGGCAGGCTTTATGGGCATGGGCATGGCAGGTGGCATGGGCGGCATGAACGCCAGCCAGCTGTTCGCCGCCGGCCAGGCACAGCAGCAGGCCGCCCCGCAGCCGGCTCCGGCACCCGCTCCCGCACCGGCTCCTGCCGCTGCTCCCGCGGCCGGCACATGGACCTGCAGCTGCGGCGCCACCAACACCGGCAAGTTCTGCTCCGAGTGTGGCAGTCCCGCACCCGCCCCGGCACCGGCCAAGTGGTTCTGCCCCAACTGCGGCAGCGAAAACGGCGGCAAGTTCTGCAGCAACTGCGGAACGCCCAGGCCCTAGCCCCTCTATCTGGTAATTGGCGGGGGATCCGCCGCCCCCGCATTTGCTTCTATGGGTTTCGTTCGATAAAGGAGGACACCATGAAGACAACGTTCAAAAAGTCCGTACTCGCATTTCTGACATGCGTCCTTGCGCTCGCCTTTGCCCTGGCGGGCTGCAGCGGGGGCGGCAAAGACCCCAAGGCCAACTTCGTCGGCAGCTGGGAACTCTCGGGTGGAACCCTGGAGGGTGAAGAACTGACCGATGAGTACATGAAGATGCTCGAGGATTGGGGTGTGCACTGCGTCCTGATTCTCGATGAGGATGGTACAGGTGCCCTCGACTTGTTCCTTGAAGTCGTCGACCTTAAATGGGAGGCAAAGGACGCCACCACCGTAACCATCACCGCCGAAGACGAGTCGCATGACATGAAGCTCAAGGACGGCAAGCTCATCCTCGAAGAGGATGACGGCAATCTTGTCTTTAGCAAGTCCGACAAGGACCTGTCCGGCACGGTGAAGAAGGATCGCGAGGCGGCCGAGAAGGAAGAAGAGATCGACGAGGCCGTCGAAGACGACGACGTCCAGAAGATTGAAATCTCCCCCGCCGTCACCGTTGCCGATGACGACCTGTGCACCATTACCATCACCGAGAAGTTCAAGGACGAGTGGGGCGACATCGGTTTTGTCGTCAACATCACCAACAAGAGCGACAAGGACCTGACCTTCTACGCTCCTTCCGGCAAGACCAACGTCAACGGCACCATGAAGGAACCCTGGTTCTCGGCTCACCTGATGCCCGGCACCAACGCCACTGAGGAATTCACGTTCTCGAACGGCACGCTCGATAGCCTTGACGACCTGGTCAATACGACCATCGGCATCGACGCCTACCTGACCGATTCCTACGAGGACGTCGCCTCCTACAGCGCAACCATCGCGTAACGGCACGTAACATCAGCCGCGGATTGGCGGACACATCCGCGCACACCAGACGGGGCCGCAGGAGATGATCCTGCGGCCCCGCCGCTTGTATGCCGATGCGTAACGAGCGCTAGCGCTCCATGTTGGGAACGATGCTGCCCTCGGTCACCGCATGCACGGCCAAGCGCATGATGTTGTCGTAGCCGGTCTTGCTCAGGATCTCCGAGATGCGGCGCTTGATGGTGCCCTCGCTCATAAACAGCTCGGCCGCAATCTCGCGGCGGCTTTTACCCTCGCAGGCAAGGCGCAAGATCGACAGCTCGACATCGTCGAGGGCCGCCGTGCCCGAGAAGATGCTCTCGGGCGGCTTGGGAAACGTGCAGTAACCCGCCAGCGTGGAGCGCATCACGGCGAACAGCTCGTCGATACCGACGTTCTTGTACACAAAGCTATCGACGCCCGCCTCGCGGGCCTGATCGACAAAGGTGATCTCGGGCATGCCTGTCATGATAATGATGCGACACTCGGGCAGCTGCTCCTTGATGCGTGCCGCCGCCACGATGCCGTTTGAATCGTGTTCGGTGCACACGTCCATCAGTATCATGTCCGGGCGCTCCTTGAGCGCGACACCCAAGGCCTCGGAGGCATCGGCGATCGCGGCAACGACGGTCATATCGGGCTGGTCGCCAACGGAGCGCGCCAGGCTCTCGCGCAGGATGGCCTGATCTTCGACAATTAACACGCGGATCATGAGTTTCTCCTTTGGGACGTGTCGCTGGCGTTAAGCGGAATGGATACCGTAAGCGTAAAGGGCGGGGTGGCGTGGACCTCTAGGCTGCCACCCAGATCTTGCGCGACATGCCTCATACCTGGGATACCCGTTCCCTCGCGATACGATACGGGGGCCGGGGACCCGTCGTTAGAAATCGTCATGTGCGCGACGGCGTCAGCATCCGTCCTCTCCTGCCACAAGCGCACATGGACCCGATGCGCCTGCGCATGCTTGGTGGCGTTGGTCGAGGCCTCGCGGATAATCTGCAAAAAGGCAGCGGCGACACGCGCGTCCTCAGGCAGCGCACCCTCAACATCGATCTGCACGCTCACCAGGCCAAAAGCATGGACGATATCGCCCAGTTGCTCTGCCGGTTCGGTGTCGCCCCCGCTGCGCAGATCGGCAGCGATTGAGCGCAGCAGCGGGTCGATCTGCTCGAGCGACTCGTCGTCCAAGCGCCCCCCCTCCAAATAGCGATGGAGGATGGACAGGCGCTGCCCGATCACGTCGTGCACGCGGGCGCGCATGCGCAGATAGGCCGCATTGTCGGCAACTTTTTTGACTTCTTCGATCTGGGCCTGGAGCTCTTGGCCCGCAAGCTCAAGCAGGTGGTTGGCCTGCGCCAGGCGGTCATGCGCATGCGCATACCCTGTCATGTCCAGACCGATTATGCGCTCGAACGAACGGCCCGAGACCATAACGTCATCGCACACAAACAGGCGAATCTCGGCGGGAGAAACCTCGACCACCGCACGCGCCTCACCAAAGCGGTCCAGGTTGATCCGCACGCGGTTCTTACCGCCTTCGGGCATTTGCATGCTGAGCTTGCGCAGGTCGTTCCATGTACCGCTCATATCGCCTAGGTCGGTGGGCATATGAAGCTCCACCAGGTTTTTGCGCATGCAGCGGTTCATGAGCAGTGGACGGCCCCTCGAGTCCAGATACAGGATGCCCACGGGAATCACGTTGATGGTTTCAATCGTCGAGAACGCGGTGATGTCCTCTTGGCGGTTACGGACGTCCATCAAGAGCGCCGCGATGGAGCGGAACAGGAAGAAAGCACCCTCTGCGATAAGGACAACGGCCCACGCCGAGCCCATGGCAAAAACCACCGGCGGTGTAACGGCGACAACAAGCAGCAGCTCGGCCAGCATGACAGGGCGACGATAGTGCACCATAAGCACCACGCCATAGGCAAAGATCGCGGCATTGAGCCACAGCACTCCGCCCATTGCCCTGGCGCAAACGTCAAGCGGCGCCACCAGATACGAGCCAGACGACGCGAATAAGATGAGCGCCGAAATCATCAGGTGAAGCACAAGGCTCGTCTCGTAGGCACAAATCACCTTACGGTTATAGGACGAGCGGCGCGATGCGATGAGCGGGACGTGGATCGTCTGCAGACACGCAGCCAGGGCAAAGACAACATCGAGCGCAACGATTTGGGGAAGGATGAGCGAAATCTGCATCGTCACTCACCCGCCCTCGGCATCAAGACGATCATGCGCAGCTGGCCGGGCTCGCCCTCAAGGCGGTATGCCACGTTGCGCCCTTGCAGAGCGCTTTCGAGCTCTTGCGCAGCGGGCGTCTGCGAAAGATCTTCATCATCGTTGGAAAAAGCGTGGCGCGCAGCTCGACACTGCACCGGTCATGGTCGCCCAAGTGATACATAAGCGCCGGATGGTCGGTGGTGTAGGCAAAAAACGCAAAGTCATACACGCAGTCGTACAGGGCGCTTACCGTACTGGCGTGCATCGGGCGTCGTATGGCGATAATCGAGGCGCAATCGACATCGATGGTGCGCAGGTCACTTGCGAGCTCGTTGGCGATGAGCTGAATGCGGTCGCGGTCAAAACCGCTCTCCCCGTGCTGTGCCAACGTGAGCGACCCCTTGCGTTTGCAATAGGCGACGAGCATCTTGGCGCGCTGCAGCATGCGGTAACGCTCGTGCGAAGATGCCTCATCGGTCAACGGCGGCAGCGAGCTCAGCAGGTCGTACATCCCTTCGAGCGCACGGGCAAGCGCTTGGTCCACGTCTTGGACCAGCAAGGCCTCGGCCTCTTAATCTGCCAGGTGCGTCTTAAGGTCGTAGTCGGCGGCGAGCAGCTCGTTTTGACGCTGCAGTTCCATGCGACGATATGCCAGTTCACGGTTAAGCTCGTTGAGATCCGACACGTCTTGGGCAAGCAGGGCCGATCCGCCCAGCAGTGGAAAGGCACGGTACACCACATCGGGATCGGACGCCACAGCAAAGGCATGGGCGTGGCCGTGCTCCTGGGTCCGCAACTCCTCGCGCACGCCTACCGGCATTGGCTTTGACGCCGGCGTGGCATAGACTTCCTGCAGGTCGCGCGTTAGAACTTTGAGGTCGAGCGGCAAGGTGTCGAAGATGCCGGCGATGTCGTGATACGACGGAATGACACCGCAATCGAGACAGATTTCCATCGCCACCACGCACAGGACGCAATAGACGAGCGAAAAGTTGAGCCTCCATGCCCAGGGCACGCGCAACGCATACGAGACGGCAAAGAATGCGCCACCCAGCAGTACGAGCGCCGCCGTGCCCGAGAAACGCTGGATGCGAAAGGACGAGGACCGGCCCACCAGGATAAAAAAGGCCACAAAGTTAAAGGCCGTCCACACTAAGACAGCGAAATAACCCCAGCCGTACGTGTAATCGTTGCTCCAGGTGTCGCTTGTACGGTCAAAGTGGAAGACCTGCTGGTGAAAATCGTTGGTGAGCACAAATCCGATAAGCAGGATAGCCACAATCCAAAGCGCAGCGCAGTAGCGGCGACCCAGGCGGTGTTGCTCCAGACCCGCAAGGCGCAGACCACACAACTGGTAGAGCAGCGGAATGAGCGTCATGGGCACGTAGTACAGGTACCACAGCACGGTGGCATAGAACGGCGTGAACGACTTGTACTTGAGAATGACTTCGATCATCCACAGGGCGCAGATGGTAGCGACGGCAACAAGACGGCGGCGCAACACATAGTCCAAACAGCGCAGATAGACCGATACGCCCCAGATCGAAAATATAATTGCGGCGACAAGCAGCGGGAGAGAGCTCGAGTGGACGAGCGCATCCACGACCTCTTTGGACACCTCGCTATAGGCGGGCACGGCGTTAGAAAGTTTGGGGTCGAAGGCGAACAGCGCCGGCAAGACTGCCAAAACCATGAGGAACAGCGCGGTGATGGCGCCGGCGATAGCAAAGACGCGGTGACGGTACACCCGATGTGTTATGCCAACAAGGAATCGCGGCATGGCGAAGAGCCTGCCGCCCCTGGGATCCGCCACGGGTGCGGATCGGGCGGCCGCGTGGCCGATATGTCGCTCGCAGGTACCCATAGTGCCTTTAGTGTACCGACAGGCGGGCCCAAAAAGCGGGCCACATGTCCCAAAATCCGCCGACGGCAAAGGGTGTCCCCAGGGGCCACTCATTTAAGTACGTCCCCAATGAGTGGACCAGCGACTAGTCGTTTAAGAACGTCCCCAATGACTAAGACAAAACGAGCGAGGATTTTTGGACGCCCAAATGGCGAGAGTGGATAATCTCCCACTTTGAGCCCACAAACAGGCTAAAAACGGGAGATTATCCACTCTCATTCTGCGGGCACTCATTTAAGTACGTCCCCAATGAGTGCTTTCACTTCTTTTAACAAAACGCCCAGCGGGCATTAACTGCTCGCCGGGCGTTTTGGTTAGGAAACTCTGAAGTTGAGTGTCTCGGCTTCCTTAGGACAGATCCTCACCATTCGTTTCAATGACATGCTTGTACCAGTGAAAGCTCTTCTTTTTGGAACGCTTGAGGGTGCCGTTGCCCGCATCATCGCGGTCGACATAGATAAAGCCGTAGCGCTTGGACATCTCGCCCGTGCCGGCAGACACCAGGTCGATCGGGCCCCAGGTGGTGTAGCCCAGCAGGTCAACGCCGTCCTCGGTCACCGCGTCGCGCATGGCAGCGATGTGCTGGCGCAGGTAGTCGATACGGTAGTCGTCGTTGATGGAGCCATCCTCCTCGACAACATCCTTGGCGCCCAGACCGTTCTCAACCACAAACAGCGGCTTCTGATAGCGGTCGTACAGGTCGTTGAGGGTGATGCGGAAGCCCAGCGGATCGATGGCCCAGCCCCACTGGCTCTCCTGCAGGTAGGGGTTCTTGGCGCCGGCGAAGGCGTTGCCCTGGGTGCGCTCGACATCGGGGTTATCGGCACCGGCGGAGCAACGGGTGCTGTAATAGCTAAAGCTGATGAAGTCGACGGTGTTGGCGGCCAGGATCTCGCGGTCCTCGTCCGTCATGCCCACATCGATGCCCAGACGCTCGAGCTTCTTGACGGCATAGGCCGGGTAGTAACCGCGGCTCTGAATGTCGACGAAGAAATAGTTGCTCTGGTTGTCAATCTGCGCCTGGCGCACATCGCCCGGACGGCAACTGTAGGGGTAGTAGCTACCTGCGGCAAGCATGCAACCGATCTTGACCTCAGGGTCGATCTCGTGAGCGATCTTGGTTGCCCAAGCGCTGGCGACGAGCTCGTTGTGGGCGGCCAGGTACTCGACGGCCTCCTTGTTCTCGCCCTCCTCAAAGACCAGACCGGCACCCATAAACGGCAGGTGCAAGATCATATTGATCTCGTTGAAGGTAAGCCAGTACTTTACCAGGCCCTTGTAGCGGGTGAAGATCGTGGCCGCGAGGTTCTTGTAGAAGTCGATGAGCTTGCGGTTGCGCCAGCCGCCGTACTCCTTGATGAGGTGAATCGGGCAGTCGAAGTGCGTGATGGTCACGAGCGGCTCAATGCCGTGCGCCTGACACTCGCGGAACACGTCCTCGTAGAAGGCCAGGCCGGCCTCGTTGGGCTCAGTCTCGTCGCCGTTGGGGAAGATGCGGGTCCAGGCCAGGCTCATGCGGAAGGTCTTAAAGCCCATCTCGGCAAAAAGCGCAATGTCCTCCTTGTAGTGGTGATAGAAATCGATGCCGGTCTGCGCGGGGTAGTAATAGCCGTCCTCGAAGTCGAGCATCTTGCGCTGGCCGGAGACCACCGCATAGCGCTCGGGGCCGTGCGGCGCCACGTCCACGTTGGCCAGGCCGCGGCCATCCACGTCGTAAGCGCCCTCGCACTGGTTGGCAGCCGTCGCGCCGCCCCACAGGAAGTCTTTACGGAAAGCCATGCATCAATCCTTTCACACGCTGTTTGTCGTGGTTTCAGTATCCCCGTAAGCAGCGCGCTACTCAACGGCAACGACGCAGGCCGACACTTCTTTTCGCACACGGCGGCCCGGCAGCCGCCCCTGCCTGACACTTTCTGATACCGCCGCCCCAAACCACCACAAAGGGGACAGGCACCTTTGTGGTGGTTTGGGGCGGTTTGTCTCGATCTGTAACAGGTAGGCAGCCAAAACCGGGCTTGGTGTTACAGATCGAGATTTTCGGGCAGCCCCCGCAGTTTGTCTAAATCTGTAACAGGTAGAGACGATTTAGCCCGCTAGATGTTACAAATCGAGACGGAAGATGCTAGTCACAGGCGATGTCGAGGTTCTTGCCGACGAGGCCCACGTAGCCGCCCTCGGCAGCCTTGGGACTATCTGCGTGGCAGAGAACCCACTTGTCGGCCTTCCAGTAGCAGTAGCTGTCGCCGGCGGCGGGCATGTCGGCTGCGGCCTCGGGGCGCGGGCCATTGGTGCCCGCCGGCAGCGCCACCATCACCTGGAAGCCGCCGTCGTCGACCATGCAGGGCGTGTAGTGGAGCGTGGTGGCGTAAACCTCGACGAGCGTGCCGGCGGGCGCGCGAAAGGCCTTGACCTGAGCGGTGTCGAGCTTGCCGTCGACAATTTGCTCGCGCTTGGCCAGCAGCAGAATAAAGTCGCGCGCACCCAAATTAAACTCACTGGCACGGTGATACTCCAGACAGTTGAGGCGCGTGTTGTGGCCGTTGCACCAGCCCGGCTGGAACGGACGGCCGCCGTACATGAGCAGGCCGAGCGTGTCGACACCCTCAACCTGCTCGAGCTCGGGTGCGGAGGCCACGTACTTGGTGCCCTCGGGAATGGGAGTAGCCGCAAGCGCCTCGACAAGCGGGGCGGTCAGGTTGGACGGCACGTCGTCCCACACGCGACCATAGGATTTGAACTCGGGATCTGATACAGAGTAGATATGCATGTTCGCTCCTGTTCGTTTATGTGACAGTATGAACATTCTAGAACATCATTCATCCACGACCACGATCAATACCGAAAACATTGCATGACGAAATCACCCGCTCAAAAAGCGACATGCAGCTTCCTAGTCGAGATAATCTTTAAGAAACTCAATAACGCTCATACACCAGTAGTCGGTCTCCGGCGCATGGGGCTTCATCAATGCGTGCCCCCCTTCTGAATACATGACTCCCTCATGGTGTACTCCAGCTGCATCCAGAGCATCGACCATCTTTTCATAATTGTCGGGCGATACAATATCATCGTCAGCGCATTGCCAAAGATATGTCGGAGGATACTGCTCCCACACATGCTGATTAATACAGAAATCATCGAGCGAGTCGCGACCAGCCCCGCCGCACACCGAATCAAGAAATCTATTGTCTGATGCGTTCTCAAAGCCACGAAGATCAATCGGTGCATAACACAGGACCAAGGCTTTGGGTGCCTCGCATCCGTAGGACGCAAATCCCTTGTTGTCCGTCCCCCACTCGGCAGTTAAATGCGCACCAGCAGAAAAGCCGATAACTGCATAACTTTTTGCGACATTAAATTTCGCTGAATTCTCGAAGACAAAACGGACAGCTCGATTTAAATCGTCGATTGGACGCGGCATCAAAGGCTCGACCCTCACCCTGTATGACAGCACGAACACGTTATAGCCCGCATCGTTGAGCTCGGGGGCAACGGGAAAGCCTTCCATTTGATGACAAACGCTCTGATAACCTCCGCCCGAAACCGCAATGATAAAGGGAGCCCCGGGTCTCCCGGGAAAGAAGAACAGTTTCGTGTTGCGTCGAGTCGGATCACGGATGCAGTCGGCTTCATCCCATATATCGTAGGCAACTTGCCTCCCGTCATCCACGAGCTCGACAATCCGATTCAATCCACGCAAAACGCGAGTAGTTTCATATGGATTAGCATCAGAATTCATATGAGACACGATGGGTTTATTCCACATGCGCTCCCAAGTTGAAGGCCGGCAAAGCATAAGGTGCTCGCCAAAGCCAGCGAACTCAGGAAGGAGCGCGATTTCGCCAAACGTCATATCGGCTGTAATTGTCATAGCTAGTCACTCCAAAAATGAGGGTGGGCTCGCGTGAATCAACGGCAAGCCCACCACATGCAATCTGCCGCGGGGTTTTCGGCAGCTTACATCCCAAATAATTGTCTACTCCACTACTGCCTCTTCATCAGGGCGATACAGGATGTAAACGAGAACGAAGTTAAGAATTAAACCGACGACATTGCAAAGAATTGCGCCGATGAGGCTGCTCATATCACCAGAAGGATCCATATAACCGGGGAAGCTAAAAATGCCGCTCGACGTCATAACGAACGTACAGGTGTTGAAAATCGCCGGGATAACGGCACTGATTGCTCCGGCGACCATGGAAGCGATAATGATCTTCTTGTGCTCCAAGATGATGCCGTACAGCGCCGGTTCCGTAATCCCGAAAAAGCCCGTAATGGCACAGCTGAACCCAAGACTCTTTTCACTCGGGTCCTTCGAGCGGAGGGCAAACGCCAAACAAGCGCCGACAACACCCATGCTGCAGCAGAGAAGTCCAAGGATAGGATCGGAGCCGACGGTCATAATATTGTTGATGGAAAGCACGATCAGGGCCCAATGGAGTCCAAGGGGGATCATAACGAGACCGAATATCGGCCCGAGAATAACGCCGCAAAGGACGGGGCTGAACTGATAGACCGCCAGCACTGCAGTCGCAAGCAAAGAGCTCGCCTGCTGAATAACGGGGCCGATCACAAGGAGCGAGACGGGGGCGGCAACAGCAACCGTCAGGAACGGGACGAGCGCAAATGCCACAACATCGGGAAGAACCGCCCGCAGCCACTTATTAAGAACGGATGCGAACCAAGCCGCCACGATAGCAGGAAACACCGTGGAGGAATAGCTCACCATTGTGAACTTCATGCCGAGCAAATCCAGCGCATCGCCCGCTCCGGCCGCAGCAACGAAAGTCGGATAAATCAGGATTGCACCGAGTACCGCACCGATATATCGATCGGTTCCAAAGAACTGAGCAGCAGATGATCCGACAAGAACGGGCAGAAAATACATGCAGGCATTTCCCATGCCGTACAGCAGAGTGTATATTCCGCTCTCGGCGGAAACAGCACCCGCCGTCGTCAGAATACTAAGGACGGCGTTTATCATTCCGCATGCGATCAAGGCAGGAAGAACGGGCATCATGATGCCGCTGATGAGCTTCATTAGCTTTCCCAGAAAGCCCTTAGTCTCTCCTTCGCTTGCCTCGGAATCTCCGGCATCAATCCCGGTTTCCTTGGCAACGATTTCATAGACCTTATCGACCTTAGGTCCCACAATCACCTGATATTGCCCCGCGGAATGGCGAATGTCGATCACGCCATCAATCGCCTTGACTTTTGCATCGTCTACGATGCTTTCGTCCTTAAGGTTGAACCTTAAACGAGTCATGCAGTGAGCTACAAATGTAACGTTGTCTGCGCCGCCCACCATCTCGAGAATCTCGGCAGCGAGCTTGGTTGTATCTGCCATAAATACCATTTCTCCCATGTTGAGTTTTATATGTAACCATCAGCAAAGCGCGCGCCTTTGCCAACTAATTACCTTGTTTTCGATGCAATTCGATTGATGTGCATCATGAGGTAGAGTCTTTCTTCGTCTATAAGTTCCCGCCCCGTCAGTCGGCTGAGAACAGAAGCAATATCATCGGCGCACATTGATGCCACCGGATATTCTTTTTTGAGCGAGAGGTACATCTTGCGGTTGTCGCTCACGATGCTTTCGCCAGAGTTCAACCTATTGAATAAGTACTGAAGATGGGTTGCGAACCTTGCGTAATCGAAACCTTCCCGATCAACTTGAATGCCAAGCCGATTTTCAACAGCAACGGTTGACTCCTCCAGAACACGATCGTAGATATCCGCGCTAAACTCTTTAACTACTTCGCATGAGTCCGAATCGGCCATGTTATTGATAAACGCCATGGCAATTCCAACTGCCTCATGAGCTGGAAGCCTAACGTTAAGACGTTTCCTGATTATCTTAAGTGCATACTCGCCGATTCTAAATTCGACGGGATATTGTTGGCGGACATCAAACGATAAAGGCATGCGGACAACGATATTTTGCTCTTTGCGCTTAACCGCATACGCGATATGGTCCGCAAGGATAAACGGCAAATTAGGGCTCACCTCATAAGACAGCAAACCTGTCGACATATCAATAACATCCGAGGTAAGCTCGAGAAGCTCGTCGGGGACCTCGTCAACGAGAGCGATGTAGCGAGAGCTAACGTTATAAAACGTTCGTTGAATCTCCGAAAGAGGGACCTCGTCTCCGACATTCTTAAACCCCAGACCACGGCCGAATGCAACCAACTGTCTGCCATTTCCATCGACGCAGAGGACAGCGCTGGTATTAATTCGTTTAACAATTTCCATGTGTCCCCCCCTAAACAGAACAAGGCTCCCGAAGCAGAATCCGACAATCAATGTCGACAGATGCTGCTTCAGGAGCCTTGCCTGAATATCACTCTGAGGACTAGTTTAAGCGAGCTAGTGCTAATGACCTCGAATAAACACTTCTAAACAGTTAAACGGTCGATATCTCCGTGTGAACGGTTTGGAGGCAGAGGGCGGCCCTATGCCTGCTGATAGTGCAGGTGCTTCTCGTCGATATCGGCCAGGTCGCGGTCGAGATAACGGCGCGCAAGCCAGTTGGCCATGGGGAGGTTCTGATCCAGGTAGTTGCCGCACTCCTCGGGAGCAGCGCCGGGGATATCGCCCTCAAAGCCAGCAACAAACTCGAACAGCTCACGCACGAGCGGCAAGATTTCCTCGCTCGTCAGCTCACCAAAAACGACGAGGTAAAAGCCCGTGCGGCAGCCCATGGGCCCAAAGTAGACAATGCGGCTCGACCACTCGGCATGGTTGCGAAGGAAGGTGGCGCCCAGATGCTCGATGGTATGGCACTCTGCCGTGTTCATGACCGGCTCCTTGTTGGGCGTGGTCAGGCGCAGGTCAAAGGTGGTGACGGCGGCGCCGGTCGCCGGATCGCGGTCGATGCGGCTCACATACACGCCGGGCTCGAGCAGCAGATGGTCAACGGAAAAACTCGCGATGCGCTCCATGGCAGATCCTCTCGGTAGTCAATTTGGGACGGGGCTCTTTTAGCTGGTTCGAATGATCGCACCAATCATACCAGTCAAAAAAGCCCCATCCCAAATGAGCTGCCCGGGAATAGCCTGCGGGCGCCGCGCAGCCGCCTAGGCAGTGTAGGCGATGGTCGCGTCGACGGCGTGACGCCAGCCGGCGATCTTTTTGGCGCGCTCGTCGGCGGGCATGGCAGGCTCCACGATGCCGCGGGCGCCGTAGACGTCGACGACGTCGCGCGTGTACATGCCCAGCGCAATGCCGCAGGCCCAGGCCGCGCCCAGACCGCTCATCTCGTCGTTGCTCGCGATGCGAATGGGCGAGCCAACCAAGTCGCTCTCAAACTGCATCAGGTACGCGTCGCGCGTGGGACCGCCGTCAACACGAAGCTCGGCCAACGCCGCGCCCGAATCCTCGACCATCGCATCAATCACGTCGAAGATCTGATAGGCGATCGACTCGTCAGCGGCCTTTACGAACTCCGCACGGCCCGTGGTGCGCGTCATGCCAAAGATGCAGCCCTCGGCATCGCTCGCCCAGTGCGGCGCGCCCAGGCCAGTGAACGCCGGCACAAAGTAGACGCGGCTCGCCGGATTGGCGGCGTAACACAGGTCGGTGACTTCCTCGGGATTGTTGATGAGCTCCAGGTCGTCGCGCAGCCACGTCTTGACGGCGCCGGCGTAGCTCACGTTGCCCTCGAGCACATACTCGGTCACACCGTCCATACGCCACGCAAGCGAGCTCGAAAGCCCGTGCGAGCTGGCGACAAACTCGTCGCCGACGTTCATCATGACCGAGCTTCCGGTGCCATAGGTCGCCTTGGCCATGCCGCGGCTATGGCAGCCCTGGGCAAACAAGGCGGCATGGCTGTCGCCGAGCACGCCGTGAATGGGCACGGGCGCCGGCAAAAAGCCGCCCAGGTCCGTTGTACCGAACAGGCCATCGGAATCGGTCACCTGCGGCAGACACGCCGGATTGACACCAAAGGCCTCGCACACCGGCTCGCTCCAGCAGCCACGGCGCAGGTCAAAAAGCTGCGTGCGGCTGGCATTGGACCAGTCGCAGCGGAACTCCGCGCCGCCCGTGAGCGTCCAGACCACCCAGGCATCGATGGTGCCCAGGCACAGCTCGCCCGCCGCCGCGGCCTCGGCAGCCGCGGGAACGTTCGCGAGGATCCAGGCCATCTTGCCCGCCGGATAGTAGGGCGAGAGCACCAGACCCGTCGTGTCACGCACCAGCTCGGCCACGCCTTCGCGCGCAGCCAGCTCGTCGCACAGCTCGCGGGCGCGGGCGCACTGCCACACCACGGCATCGCACAGCGGCTCGCCCGTCGTGCGATTCCAGGCAACGGTAGTCTCGCGCTGGTTGGAGATGCCGATGCCGGCGACGTCGGCCGGATCGACCCCGGTCTCCTCCACCACGGCGCGCGCCACGGCCAGCACGTTGGCGGCGATCTCGGCTGGATCATGGCTCACCCAGCCGGCCTCGTTGACAATCTGGCGATGCGGGCGATCGGCACGATGAATCAAATGGCCGCCCTCGTCCACCAGCAGCGCCTTGGTGCCCTGCGTGGATTGATCGATTCCGATGATGTATTTGCTCATGTACTCTCCTGTCTCCCCCGTCGATTCAAAAACTACAACCCGACGGACAAGGAGCGAGCGGCCGACCGGCTCATGAGAGCGCAGCCGGCCTGCTCTGAATTCAACCTAAAAGGATTGGTGCAAACCTGTCCCCGATGCACCAATTACTCTGCGGGAAGGAACTCGGCGACCGTCTTGGCAATACCCTCGCCGGTGAGCCCGTAGTGCGCGAAGACCTCGGGGCTCGTGCCGGTGATGACCGGCGCGTCGGGCAGGGAAAGGCACTTGACCGGACGCGGGCAATGCTCGCCCACCACCTGCGCGACCATGGAACCCAGGCCACCGAAGGGGCTGTGCTCCTCGACGGTCACGACGGCGCGCGTGGCACCGGCGGCCTCGATCACGGCCTCGGCGTCGAGCGGCTTGACGCAGTACATGTCGAGCACCGTTGCCGAGATGCCCCGCTCGGCCAACAGATCGGCGGCGTCCACGGCATGGCGGACCATCTCGCCGGTGGCGACGATCGTCACATCGGTGCCGCGACGCACCCAGGTGGCGCGGTCCATCTGGAACGGGCACTCGTCCTCGGTGTACACGTCCTCCACCGGGTTGCGGCCCACGCGGATGTAGGCCGGCTTGTTGTCGGCAACCAGGGCGCGCACGAGCTCGGCGGTCTGGAAACGGTCGCTCGGCAGATATACGCGCATGTTGGGAATCGCGCTCATGGCGGCGATATCCTGCGCGGAGTGATGGCTCATACCGAGGGCGCCATAGGAAACGCCGCCCGAGATGCCGATGAGCTTGACGTTGGTGTTGGAGTACGAAACGTCGACCTTGCACTGCTCATACGAGCGCGTGGTCACAAAGGACGCCGGCGAGGCGGCCCAGGCCTTCTTGCCGCACGAGGCCATACCGGCGGCGATACTCACCAGGTCCTGCTCGGCGATGCCGACCTCAATGGACCGCTGGGGATACTGATCGAAGAACGGCGTGAGCGATGCGGAGCCGCGGGAGTCGGAGCACAGGACGACGATGTCTTTATCGGTTGCGGCGGCCTCGAGCAGCGTGTCGCAGATAGCCTTGCGGTTGGCGATCTTGTTAGCCATTGATGGCCTCCTTATGGGCAGCGAAATCGGCGATGATCTGGGCATATTCCTCATCGTTGGGCAGGTGATGATGCCAGGCGGCCTTGTCCTCCATAACGGGCGAGCCATAGCCCTTCACCGTGTTGAGGATGATGACCGTGGGCTTACCCTTGGTCTCGGCGGCCAGCGTCAGCGCGGCATCGATGGCCCGGACGTCGTTGCCCGGAATGGACAGCACGTTCCAACCGAAGGCGGCCCAGCGCTCCTCCTGCGAATCCTGCTTCATGACGTCCTCGGTGCTGCCGCTGATCTGCAGGCGGTTGCGGTCCACGAGCGCGCACAGGTTATCGAGCTGGTAGTTGCCGCCGCTCATGGCGCCCTCCCAAACCGAGCCCTCGGCAAGCTCGCCGTCGCCCATGATGGTGTAGACGCGGTAGTCGCGGCCGTCCATCTTGCCGGCAAGCGCCATGCCGACGGCCACGGGCAGACCATGGCCCAGCGAACCGGAGTTCATCTCGATGCCCTTGAGCTTGTTGTTGGGGTGGCCGATGTAGGGGCTGCCGAACTTAGAGAAGCGGGCCTTGACGTCGTCGAGGTCCAGATAGCCCTCGTGGCAGAGCACCGCGTAGTAGGCCTCCATGGCGTGGCCCTTGGAGAGCACGAAGCGATCGCGGTTGGGATCGTCGACGGTCTCGGGCGAAATGTTGAGGTGATTGGCGTAGAGGGTCATCAGCGCATCGATGACCGACATGTCGCCGCCGATGTGCCCGCCGGCGCCAGCCATGATGATATCGACGCAATCGCGGCGAAGGTCCCAACGCAGGGACTCAAGCTCTTCGATAGTTGCCATTTCTACTCTCCTCGCAGGTAAGCTTTGACGTCTTCTTCGATGGGGTCGTACAGGTCGGGGACAATGCCGATGTACTTGCACGCCTCGTAGAGCACCGGCACCACGTTGGCGTGAATGGCGACGCAGTGGTGGATGTAGGGACCCTCGACGATCTTGGCCTCGAGGCGCTTGAGGTTGTCGACCTCGACCCACAGGTAGGTGCCCATGCCGGCCGGGCCGTCGATGCCGCGGGCGTTGCCCAGCAGCAGCGAGTACTCGCCGTTGTCGCCGTCAAAGCGGGCAAGGGTGAGGTCGCCGTGCTTGGCCTCGGCCGTCAGCGCGCCGGGGTGATCGAAGGCCAGCGGGTAGGTGAGCTTGGGCTTGACGGCCGCGCAGCTGCAGGGCCAGGGGCCGCAGTGCTGCAGCAGCTCGCCGTTCTCGTTATCGGGATGACGCACGGTCCAGTCGGCGAACATGCCGCGGTGACGGCCCAGGTCGGCGGCCTCGACCATCAGCGCGGTGATAGCGCCATGGATGTCGGTCTCGCAGACGATGGGGATGCCCATCTCGTTGAGGATTGCGTTGGCGGCGCAGGGCATAATGCCCAACTCGTCCTGCAGGGCGTTCCAGCACTGGATGGCGCCGGCGTTGCAGCCGTACTTCTCGACCAGGCGCTTCATGGCAATGGCGAGTCCTGCGACCGCAGGAACCTTGTCCTCGGGGATGCAGATCTCAAAGCTGTCACCAATGTGGGCGAGCATGGCTGCCATGGCCTGCTCGTCAGCCTGGGCGTCGCGCACGGCCTGGACAAGCTCGGTCATGGGGATGGGCGAAAGCTGGATGTTGAACTTCTCAAGCAGCTCGCCCTCGTTGCACATGGTCGACCAGAAATCGAACGGACGGGTGGCCATCTGCAGGATGCGGGTGTGCTTGAAAGTCTTGACCACGTTGCACACGGCCAAAAAGTCCCAGACACCGCGCTCGAACTCGGGATCGGTCAGACGGCAGTTGGTCATGTAGGTGAAGGGAACCTGGAAGCGGCGCAGGACCTTGCCGGTGGCGAACAGACCGCACTGGCTATCACGCAGACGGGTGCCGTCGGGCTCGGGGCGCTCGTCGCGCGGCCCCCACAGCAGCACGGGCAAGCCGAGCTCGCGGGCAAGGCGGGCGCAGACATACTCGGTACCAAAGTTGGCGTGGCAGAGCATGATGCCGTCGACGCCCTCGGCGCGGAACTTCTCGACGATAGGCGCGATATGGCTGTCGTCGAACAGCAGGCCCTCGTCGTTGATGTCGTCGATATCCACAATCTCGACGCCGATCTCGCGCAGGCGATCAGCCGTCAGACCGCGATACTTGATCGCGTCCGGCGCGCTAAAGATACTGCGGCGCGTGGGCACAAAGCCGAGCTTGATCTTGTCCATGTACGTCCTCCCCTAGTCACATGTTCAGTAAACAGACGCATGTTTCGTTTTGTTCTGTTTACTAAATGTTTTACTCTTTTGTTTAAAAGTTTAGCGCGAAAGTCTCGTAAACGGTAGAGAAATCAGCCTAAACGGTATGTAAACAATCTGAACATACAAGGGCAACAAAAAGAGGGCCCCGAAGGACCCTCTTTTGAATAGCGCTATGTTTACTGCCCTAGCGAGCTTTGGCACGCTGCAGGCGATGCCGTCTCTGCCTAGATTTCGCGCACGCTCTGGCGCTCGACAAAATAGGTCGACACGGCCGTTTTGCAGGTGTAGCTCTTGGGATTGCGGATGTTGCCCACCAGGCGGCGCACCGCGATCTCGCCCACCTCGTGCTTGGGAACGTGAACCGTGGTGAGCGGCGGGTTGGAGAAAGCGCCCAACGATAGGTCGTCAAAGCCGATGATCGAGACATCCTCGGGCACGCGAATGCCGTGCTCGTTGAGCGCGCGCATGGCACCCACGGCGAGCACGTCGTTCTCGGCAAAGAAAGCCGTCGGCAGGTCGTCGCGTGAGACGCTGTCGAGCCATGCACCCATATCGCGATAGGCACCTTCGAGCGTGGTGCCCAGCGTGACGCGCCATGCCGGGTTTGCCTCGAGGCCCGCATCCTCAAGTGCTTGGCGATAGCCGCGCTCGCGATCCTTAAAGTTGCGGATACGAAGATCGCCTGCCAGATAGCCGATTTGCCTGTGACCCTTCTCGATAAGGTAGTCCACGGCGCGCAGCACCGAATCGGTATTGGCAATGACTACGGCATCGAAGTACTGGCGGTCGCTCCAGCCATCGAGCACGATCAGGTGGGCAGCGGCGTTAGCGAACAGGGCGTAGTCTTCTTCGCCCAGCTCGGTGCCCATCAGCACGATGGCGGCGGACGGATCGGCGATCAGGCCCTCGACCTGCGGACGCACGGCGTCCAGGTCGCTAAAGTCGAGCGAGACAAAGCTCGTGCTCATGCCGTGGCGACGCGCCTGGCGCTCCACGCCCTCAATAACCGCGGGATGGAAGGTGCTCTCGTCCAGGATGGCGCCCGTCTTGCGCGCGAGCACAAACTGGATGCTCTCAAGTTGCGTCGACTGCTGATAGCCGAGCGACTGCGCGCACTCCAGGATGACCTTGGCGGTCTCCTCGCTCACGCTGCGCTTGCGGTTGAGCGCGTTGGACACGGTCGCAGGCGAAAAACCGGTAATGCGGCTGATCTCGCGAACACTTGCTTTAGCCATTGTTCCCCCTAGCAACGGCCGCTGTCGAGCATCGTGGCCTGACCGCCCCGTGACTCGACAACTAAACGACCGCAAATTCAATCTAAACAGAATAGTAATTGTTTAATAGCTAGTTTAGCCTGTTGTCAAGCGAAGCGACGCGACTATTCCCCCAACGGGCGTATTTACTCGGTAGCTAATCTGGAACGGGGCACAGAAACCGTTTAGCCAAGGATGCGAGCCATGCGTGCCTTAAACTCCGCGAGGAAACGTGGGGCGTCCACGGTGAGCGCCACGAGCGCGCTCTTATCCGGATCGGACAGGCGGTGCTCGTCGCAGATGGTGCGGCCTCGGTACTCGCCCAGCAGGTCGACGCGCAGATTGCAGCCGAGCGCGCCCACGAGCGTGGGATCGATCGCCACGGCAACGGCCAGAGGATCGTGCAGCGCACAGCCGCCCAGGTAGGGCGCGTTCATCTCGTACGAGCCAATGTAGTGCTCGACCATGCTCGCAAATGCGCAGCCAGCCATAGTGCCCGAGCCTGTCCAGCCGGCAACGTCGCGGCGCGTGAGCACCACGCGATGCGTCACGTCCAGTCCCACCATGGTGAGCTTGCGGCCCGAGCGCAACACGGCGTCGGCAGCCTCGGGGTCGCCCGCCATGTTGGCCTCGGCGCCCGCGCTCACGTTGCCGGGCACGGTAAGCGCACCGCCCATCACGACCACGCGACCGATAGACATCATCGCCGCCGCATCACGCTCCAGGGCGAGCGACAGATTGGAGAGCGGGCCGGTCGCCACGTAGATCAAATCGGGGCCATAGGTACGCGCGGCATCAATCAGGTAATCGACCGCCGCATTGCCATCGGCCGACGTCGCGCCCACCGGCTCGTACGGCGAAGCGGGCACGCTTGCGCCGCCAATACCGTTCTTGCCGTGGATAAGCGTGGTGGACGCCGGCGGCGTGTAGGGTTCGGTCGCCTTCATGGGACGATCGGCGCCCAGGTACACCGGCACCTCGGGACGACCCAACAGGTCGAGCACCGCCAAGCAGTTGTGCGCCGACTGCTCGACGCGCACGTTGCCAAAGCACGTGGTGATGCCGACGAGCTCCACCTCGGGGCTTGCGATGGCATAGGCGAGCGCCATCGCATCGTCCACACCCATATCCAGATCAAGGATCAGCTTCTTGGTTGCCATTGTTCTACTCCGCTTCTCCGCCTTGTACTAAATCGTCCGACCCAAACTTGTGCTCGACTTCCGTACGCGTGGGAATTGATTGCTGAGCGCCCAGGCGCGATACCGTCACCGCCGAGGCGCGAGCACCCGCGGCCATGCACTCAAAGAGCGGCAGACCCTCCAGACGAGCTGCAGCAAGCGCACCAATAAACGTATCGCCCGCGGCCGTCGTATCGACCACCGCGCTCGAAAGCGCCGGCATGCGCAGCGGCTCACCGCCATCGCCGAGCGTAACCGAGCCGGCGCCGCCCAGCGTGATGACCACGGCGCCGGCGCCCTTGTCGAGCAGCGCATTGAGCGCGGCGACGCAACTCGCATCATCTGTGGGCAGAATGCCCGTCAGCATCTGGCACTCGGTCTCGTTGGGGCAGACCAGGTCGACCGCAGGCCACGCTCCTGCCGGCAGGTCGCAGGCGGGCGCCGGGTTAAAGATCGTATAGAACCCCAGCTCGTGAGCACAAGCAAGCGCCTCGGCCGTCGCCGCAAGGTCACATTCGCCCTGGGCAATAAAGACGCTTCCGACAGCCGGGGCAATCTCGCTGGCATCGCCGTCGAGCTCGTCGGCCACCAAGCGCCTCAGTGCGCGGGCAACGTCCTCGCCCGCAAGCGCATGGTTGGCGCCCGGCGACAGCACGATGCGGTTGTCGCTCTCACAGCGAATGATAGTCGCGGTACCGGTCTCCACGTCATCGCGACGCGCCACAAACTCAACGCCCACGCCGGCATCCTGGAGCCCTGCCACAAGCGCATCGCCAAAGGTATCGCGCCCAACAGCGCCGATCATGCACGTGCGCGCACCCATGCGCGCAGCGGCAACGGCCTGATTGGCTCCCTTACCGCCGGCGTTGGTGATAAAACCGCTGCCACCGACGGTCTCGCCCGCGCGCGGCATGCGCTCGCACGCCACCGAAAGGTCCATGTTCATGCTGCCGAACACCGCAACGATGCTGTGATCCGCCATGGAAACCTCCTCGTCTTTAGGCTTTGTGCCCACCGCCGGCCGTCGATCGTGCACTCTCGCACCCCCTATAACTTTAGTCCACTTTGATATGGACGCGCGCTTGAGCTTGCGCCAGCAGCAAGCATTCACAGGAGCAGGCAGCTACAATGAATACATGCTGATTATTCTCGTCATTGGATGATGTTTTATGGACCAATTCTCGCAATCGGGCTCGCGCGGTCGACGCCGCACGGGCAACGAGCCGCGACGCACCGCGAGCCCCCATCGCGCTTCTGCCAACAACGCGGGCCGCGCCAACACTCCCGCCGCGGAGCAGACGCCTGCTCGTCCCAAGTCCCGCTACATCCCTGCGCTCGACGGCCTGCGCACGCTTGCCGTCGTCGCGGTGGTGCTCTATCACCTCAACCTCACGTGGGCTCAGGGCGGCCTGCTTGGCGTCACGATCTTCTTTGTGCTTTCGGGCTATCTGATCACGCGCTTGCTGCTCAACGAAGTCGCTAAGACCGGCCGCATCGACCTTAAGAGCTTCTGGATTCGCCGCATCCGTCGCCTAGTCCCCGCCGTGGTAACGGTAGTGTTCGTGACCTGCGCGCTGTGCACCATCTTTAACCACGTGATGCTCACCAAGATGCGCCCCGACATCCTGCCGTCGCTGCTGTTCTTCAACAACTGGTGGCAGATTGCCCAAAACGTCTCGTACTTCAACGCCCTGGGCGACCCCTCGCCGCTTACGCACTTTTGGTCGCTCGCCATCGAGGAACAGTTCTACCTGGTTTGGCCCCCGCTGCTGCTCGCTATGGTATCCATGCACATGAGCAAGCCCAACACGCGCCGCATGGTTCTGGGACTGGCTGCTGTCTCCGCCATCGCCATGATGGTGCTCTATAACCCCGCCGCCGACCCCAGCCGCGTGTACTACGGCACCGACACCCGTGTGTTCTCGCTGCTGCTGGGCGCCTGGATGGCCTTTATCCCCGATTGCGACCTGGCACCGGTGCGTCTCGCTCATCGTTTGGGGCTCAATCGCCTGGCTGGCGCCGCCAAGCACGGCAAGAACGCCGAGGGCAAGCCTGGCGAGAAGGCCGACGAATCAGCCGAGACCGCCCCGGCACAGCCGAGCGCCCTCGTGCGTTTTTGGTCCTCGCCCGCATCCATCGATGTGCTGGGCGTCGTGGGTCTGGTTGGCCTTGCCGCCATGGTCGCGCTCACCAACGGCTACACCGCCTTCCAGTATCGCGGAGGCACACTGCTGTGCTCCATCCTCACGCTCATGGTCATCGCGGCCTGCGTGCAGCCCCAGGGAATGGTTGCCCGCGCGCTGTCCGCCGAGCCGCTCGTGTGGGTTGGCAAGCGCTCGTACAGCATCTACCTGTGGCACTATCCGCTGCTGTTGCTCATGAACCCGGTCGCCAACATCAACGATACACCGTGGTGGCAGTACATTTTGCAGGTGCTGTTGGTGGTCACCGTGGCCGAATGCTCATATCGCTTTATCGAGACGCCGTTTAGGAAGGGCGCCTTCGGCCGCACCGTCGCCGAATTCCGCGATGGCACCACCACGCCCGCCAACTGGGCACGCGCGCATGTCCCTGTCTGCGCAGCCTGCGCTGTCGTGTTGGTCGTTGCACTGGGCGGCCTGATCTTTGTGCCCGAGACGTCTGCGCTGAGCGGCGAGGGCGCAGAAGTTCTGAACAAGGAAGCCAAAAACACCGCGCCCACCGACCAGCAGGCGGCCGACGACACCGACAAAGACAACGACGGCTTCCCCGATGGCTCCTACGACCTGTTGATGATCGGTGACTCCGTGTCGCTGCGCGCCGTCGATTCCTTTGACGGCGTGTTCCCGCACAGCCATATCGATGCCGAAAAGGGCCGCCAGTTTGATGCGGGCCGCGCGACATTTGAGGGCTATATCCAGCAGAACCTTGCCGGCAAGATCGTGGTCTTTGCGCTGGGCACCAACGGCTTGGTAACCGACGACCAGATCGACGCCATCATGGCCGATGCAGGAGATAAGCGTATTGTGGTGTTTGTGAACACGCGCAGCCCGCAGCCGTGGGTTGGCTCTACCAACCAGGCCATCGCCAACGCCGCCACGCGCTACAAGAATGTACGCGTTATCGACTGGTACGGGTACAGTGCCAACCGCAACGACCTGTTCGACGGCGACGGCACGCACCTGTCGACTGCCGGCGTGACCGAATACCTCAATCTCATCCACGATGCAGTCAAGAAGGACCTGCCCGTGCATCCCGAGGATCACGTCAACGATCCGCAGCCGGCGGCCGTCAAGTCTGCCACCGACGCGCTCGTCAATGCGCTCGCTCTCAAGCCGCACAAGCTGGGCACCGACAAGTAACCTGCAGCGCAAACTTCCCACATCCGGAGGGGGTGCCCGCCACGGCAGGCACCCCCTCCGACAGTTAGGGACGTTCCTTATGTGCCGGCACCCAGGGACACTCCTGACACAGCCGAGGAACGCCCTCCTTGCGACCAAATTCTGGGCGCCTCGCCACCCCGAACGTTGTTTCCAAGCCCACACCCGCAGCAAACAACCCAAAATCACTCTTTTCGAGCCGGCTCCAAGGGGTCGTGGACAAAAAGGGGCAAATATGAGTACTGTTACCATTTTAGTAGCAGGCAAAACCACCCAAAATGACGTCCGAGCGACCCCTACAACCCCCTAAAGCAGCCAACCTGACTGGTTTAAGACATATTGGAGCCAATTTTAATGAACATACTATCGGCTATGTCCATTATCTTCTTGGATGTAAATGCTATTCACTTAGCAACAGTACTCATATTTGGCATTTTTTGTCCACTGCCATATAACTAATGCCCTATAGCGGGCAAAAAACAGGCCGCAGTCCATCGCTGCGGCCTGTTCGGAAGCAAAAGTGGGCGCTAAGCGCTGTAACCCATCGCCTGCAGGACAAACATGACGACCGTGAGCACCGTAATCACACCGATAGTCGCCCAAGTGAGCACGTTCCACACGCGACCGTTGCGGTTAGTGCCCATAATGTGACGGTCGGCGGCGATAACCACCTGGAACACCAGAACCACGGGCAGTAGCACGCCATTGATGACCTGCGAGGTCATCATAATCTGGAACAGATCGACACCGGGCATGAGCACCAACACGGCAGAAATACCGATGATGGCCGTAATGATGCCGCGGTAAACCGGGGCCTCATCCCAGCTGCGATCGGCGCCGCGCTCCCAACCAAATGCCTCGCAGATGGCACTCGACGTAACGCCCGGCAGCACGCAGGCAGCCAAAAAGCTCGCTGCAACCAGGCCCGAGGCAAACAGCACCGTGGACCACTGACCCGCGATGGGCTCCAGCGCGCGGGCGGCATCGGCAGCATCGCTAATCTGAATACCCGCCGGGAACAGCACCGTACCGGTCGTGATGATAATAAAGCCCGCAATGATATCAGCAGCGATCGAGCCGCTCACGGTATCAATGCGCTGCAGCACGATGTCGTCCTCGCCCGCGTTCTTATCGACCACGTTGTTCTGCGCCAAGAAAATCATCCACGGCGCGATGGTGGTACCGATCGTTGCGACCACGAGCGACACGTAGCTGGGGTCATTTTGAATGTTAGGCACGACCAGGTCGACCGCGACCTCACCCCAGTTGGGGCCAGCCATAAACGCGGCGACAATATAGGTCACGAAGACGCAGCTTACCAACAGCAGAATCTTCTCGATGCGCTGGAAACTACCCGACATGGTAAGCATCCACACCAGCAGCGCCACCAACGGCACCGAGATGCTCGCCGGCACGCCAAAGAGAGCAAGGCCGCTGGCGATACCCGCAAACTCCGAAATGGTCACAGCCGTGTTGGCGATCAACAGCGCCGCCATAGCAAGTACACTCTTGCGCACGCCAAAGCGCTCGCGAATGAGCGATGCCAGGCCCTTGCCCGTGACGCAGCCGCAGCGCGCCGCGGTCTCCTGCGTCACGATAAGCAGCACGGTCATAACGGGAAGCATCCACAGCATCTTGTAGCCATAGCTGGCACCGGCGCTGGAATACGTGGCGATGCCGCCGGCGTCATTTCCCGAAAGCGCTGCCAGAAGGCCAGGGCCCATGGCGCCAAAGATGGCCGCGATGGTCAGCTTTTGCTTGGTGCTCGCCTTTTGCTTCGTGTTTTGCACGCGACCACCTAACCCATGACTGACATGGTGAGCAGCACCGCGGCGATGCAGTACGCCAAACACGAGATCATGACGGCGATGACGTTCATGGCGGTGCCCGACGTATTGAGGTCGTGCTCGTCACGCCAGAACAGCACCATCAGGTAAATCACGGCGCTCATGTTGCCAATCAGACAAACGATGGCCGCAATGTTAAAGCAGCCGGTAAAGAGCTGCTCTTCAAACATGGGCGCGTCGGGGAACGCGGCCGTGCGCACCAGCTGGGCGCACAGGTAGGTCACGAGCGACAGAATCAGGCCCATGCCCGTGCTCTGGAAGAAGAACCCCAGATACGGCTTGGGCTCGTCGTCGCGACCGTCATACTCCAGGAAGTAGTTCTTGACGAACGACACCATGCGCGAGGCCGCCAGCAGCACGAGCGGCATGGCGCACATGGGGAACACCACCAGATGCGCGGAGCCGAGCGCCGTTCCCAGCACGGTCGCCATGATGCACGACGCGATGCCCCATACAACAACCCAGTACTGGCGATGCACGAACCAGCTGAGCACGTTCGTCGAGTCGTCCGACGCGCTGTCGCCCGAGCCGACACCGGCGATCTGCAGGTCCTCCTGATGCTCCTCGGCGATAACGTCCATGGCGTCGTCGAAGGTTACGATACCCAGGATATGACGGTTCTCGTCGCAGACGGGGATAGCGACCAGGTCGTACTTGGTCATCTCGTCCGTCACGTCTTCCTGGTCCTCGTCGGGCGACACGTAGACCAGGTCGCGATAGGCCAGCTGACCCAGCGTGGCGTCGCGGTCGGCTACGATCAGCGTGCGCAGCGAAAGCACACCGGTCAGCATGCCGCTCGGATCCTCGGTATAGACGTAGTAGACGCTCTCGAAGTCCTCGTCGAGCTCGCGAATCGCCTCGATGGCGTCACCGACCGTTGCCGTGGCGGGCAGGGAGACAAACTCCGAGGTCATGATGCGGCCGGCGGTGTTGTCCTCATACCCCAGCAGGTTACGAATCGCCTTCTCCTCCTTGACGCCCATCAGGCGCAGGAGCTTCTCGGCCTTCTCGTAATCAAGCTCGTCGATCAGGTCGGCAGCGTCGTCCGGGTCCATCATGGCCAGCATCGACGATGCGTCCGTGTCGGACAGGCCCTCGAGCATCTCGGTCATAAGCTCGTCGTCATCGAACTCCGAGATAGCTTCGGCTGCCTGGGCGGTATCGAGCTGCGCAAACACCTGCGCACGTAGGCGCGGGTCGAGCTGCTCGATAATGTCGGCGATGTCGGCAGGGTGCAGCTCGCCGAGCGTCTTGTGCGACACCGAGAGTTGGATGTTTTTAGTCGAGCGGTCGAGCAGGTCCATGTAGGACCAAGCGATGATGTCCTCGCTGAGCGGCTTGCCCAGGTGCTTCATAAAGCCCTCGACGACGTGCTCGAGTGCGGGGCTGATCGCGCGCAGCAGACCGCGGGCACCGACCTCGGCACCCAACAGGCGCAGCTGGTTTTCGCCCGACATGGAAAACTTGATGTCGTTGACGCGCACGACCTTCATGCCCTGCGTGTCGACGATCTGCTTATTGAGCACGTCGCGCGCCAGCAGGAGCTCGGTCGGCTGCAGGTACGAGAAGCGAATATTGGTGGCAGACGTGTTGAGATACACGCCCGTCTCGTCGATACGGTCGACCCATTTGCGCCAGCTGATCATAAACGGCGTCTTGCCGGGGCCGCGAAACGCGAGCGACGTCACGTGTGGAAAAACTTCGCCGGTAGCAATACCAAAATCGTTGACCACGCCGAGCTTTTCGCCGTCGACGTCCAAGACCGGCAATTTGAGCATCTCACTCAGATAATTCAATGGTGCTCCCCATCAATATTCCTCCGGACGCGGCCGCACATGCGGCGTCCGGGGGCTTCTGGATATGTATACGCATGCGCGGGCGGCACGCCGCTCGACGCTTACACCCCGTGCATGCGCAAAAAGCACCTGCATGGGGTCATCGACTGTATGGTCGAGGTTTGGATTTCACCTGTAACCTTTCTCTTGACCCTCATTAACCGCAGTAACTATAGCATCAGCATCGCCCTGCGGCATCGAATTTATGCGCTGCACATTGCAGGCATACCAAAGGCTGACGTATCCGTGACATAGCCATTGGGGACGTTCTTAAACGACTACCCAATGACTACTCTGTGGTGTCATCGTCCTCGGCAAGTTGGGGGAACACGGCGTCCTTGGGCATGGTGACCTTCGTCAGCGAGGTGAGCTTTTTGCTCAGCGACGTGTCCGTCTTGGCCAGGTCGCTGAGCGTCACGATCTTGTAGCCGTCGGCGACAAGACCGTCGATAATCTGCGGCAGCGCCTCGAGCGTCTGCTCGGCGCATTCGTCTCTATCGGTGAGCAGCACGATATTGCCCGGCGTCACCGAATCGAGCACCGTCGAGACCTGCTCGTCGGCACCGTTGAGCAGCCAGTCGCCCGAGTCAATATTCCACGAGACCACGGCGGAGACCAGGTCCATCGCATCAATCCAGTTTTGCTCGTCAAAGGCAGCGTAGGGAGCACGCAGCAGCATCGTCTTCACGCCGGTCGCCGACTTAATCGCATCGGTGCCTTTCGTGATCTGCTCGCGTACCGCCTCACGGTCCTGACCCTTGAGCGAATCGTCGCTGTAGCTGTTGGATCCGATTTCGCACCCGGCATCGACAATCGCCTTGGCCGTGGCGGACGAGGCCTCGACCGCATCGCCCGAAAGGAAGAACGTCGCGGTGACGCCTTTCTCCTTGAGCACCTGCAAGATCTGCTTGGTCGCGCCACTCGGGCCCTCGTCAAACGTCAGCGCAACGTACTTTTCGTTACCCTTGGGCGCCACGCTGGCGCACGCAACGACGCAATCGGTGGCGGGCACAACTTCGCCGCGGTCCTGCGTCTTGCCCGACTGCTCACCAACCCACACCTCGGAGCGGCCCTGAACGCCCCACGTCTGCACATACTCGATAGCACCCGTGCCCTCGACCTTGAGCTTGGGCTCGATAACCGTAGCCTGAACCTCATGCTTCTCGTAGGTGTTACGGCCATCCTTGACCGTCACCTTCTCGCCACCCTCAAGTTCGCGGCTATCCCATTTGCCCTGTTTTATGCGCTTGCCGTCCACCTTAACCGACAGCTTTTCGCCGCCATGGCGCTTGAGCACGCTGTCATCGACGGCCAGCAGGTCGCCTGCGTCGTAGGTGTCAGTCAACTCCTGGTCGTCGATGAGATTCTGCAGCGTAGAGCCCACGCGCACCGCGGTCTTTTGCCCGTTGAGCTCCACGTTCACGCTGCGGTTGACGTAGCCCACGACGGCAGCGATAAACAGTACGAGTGCGCAACCCACGGCGATGAGCGCGTAGGGCAGGCGAGACGAACGACGGGGTGTACGGCTGTTGCCGATGCGCGCACTGCGATCGCTAAACCCGCGGCTATGGTTGAGGTACATCGCGCCGGGCTTACGGTGACGCTTGCGCTGACCGCTGGGCAGCTGCCCCAGGTCGCGGCGCGCCGTCGGACGCGCACCCGAACGCCCGTTTAAGTTGGATCCATTTTGGCGCATGTGCCCTCCCCCATAAACACAGCAAGCCGGAGCAACAGGTCTCCGGCTTGCCTCCCATCATTTGGTACGTCGCTATTTTGTAGCTTTTGACGAGCCTCCGCTCGCCTTTTGGTATTCGTCCTTAAAGGCCTTGAACATGCCGCGCGTCTTGCCGAGCTGCTTGCCCAGTGCGCGGCTGCCCTTGTCCACGGCAACCGACCCCTTGTCGTCGAGCACCTTGGCGCCCTTTTTGACCTTATCGCCCACCACGACGCTGGCCTCGGCGGCCTTGGCAGCCGCACCGCCCGAATACCCGAGCGACTTGACCTCGTCCGAGACGACCATCGCGCCGTTCTCATAGCCGCGCAGCATCGTCGGCGGCACCTGCGTGTCGCCCACCAGCACGCTCGAAGCGGCACCGGCGGTCACATAGAATGCCTGTACGATGCCCGAGCGTGGCTTGAACTCAACGTCCGAGCAGTAGCCCACAACATCGCCCGATTCCGTGCGCACGTCCATGCCAACCCAGATGATGCAATCGTCCAGGTTGATATCGAGGCGCTTGGCCGCGGCGGCATCGTACGTGCCCTTGACGTCATCGACCGCAATGGCGCCCTCGTAGACACCAATGGCGTCTAGCGCTACGAATCGGTCGGGGCGCTCGATCATGCCCGCGATATCGGACTGGCGGACCATAAAGCCGACCACACGCGTACCGCCCGGGGTAAAGACCGGAAAGTGAATCTTTCCGAGCTTTTTAGGGCTGCGCGGCGTGCCGTCCTTTTTGGTGCGCTTGTCCTCGGTAGGCTTGCGATAGATCTTGGCGCCGACAAAATCCCCGGCGCGCATTATGCCTCGGTCGAGGGCTCCGCGGCCTCGGTATCAGCCTCGACGGCGTTCTCGACCACGACGTCGGCGGCAGGCGTCACGTTGCCGCCCGAAATGGCGTCGTTGAGCTGCTCGCGCAGCTGGTCCATGCGCTCGCGGGCCAGGTCGACCTTGGCGCGCAGGTCGTCGGTCTTGGCGTCGACCATCGGGCCAAAGTCATTCACCGCGGCACGGGCCTCCTCGGCGCTGTGCTCGTAGGTGTCGCGCATATTGTCCCAGGCGTCGTTGGCGATATCGGCAGCCATGGCGCGGGTCTCGGCGCCCGAGCGCGGGGCCAGAGCAACACCGATAATAGCGCCGGCAGCAGCACCAAAAAGTGCGCCGGAGACAAAGCTGAAAGTCTTACCCATGATCATTCCTCTCCTGCGGGCACGTCGGTGCCCACCGTTTGAATGCTGTCCATTATACCCGCAGCGCATCACTTGCCGCTCCGCTCATCTGCGCCCGGCAAAGGCGCAGGTACGTGATGGTGATAAACGCGTAGGCCTACTCCTGAGGCATAGCCGGCATGGCCACCGTGGCACCCGGGTCCTCGCCGGCGCCGTCCACGAGCGGCAGGCCGCCCTCATGCGCAGGTCCTGCCGGAACCGTCGCCGCACCGCCAAAGACGGCAGCGGAGGCCTCGTGGTTCTCGGCAACCGCGCCCTCGGTATCAATCGCCACCTGGGGTTCGTCGTCAAAGTTGGGGACGCCCTGGGGCTCGGTGGGAACGGGCTCGGCGGTCGCATCGGCAACGGGCTCGGCGTCGACCGGCACATCGCCCTCGTCAGCACCCTCGTCCTCGGCAGCATCTTCGCCGTTCGCAGTAGCGACGGCCTCGTGAGGATCCTTGCCCTCGGCCTCGGCGCGCATGCCCAGCACCAGGTTGCGCAGGCCCGCGACCGTGCCTTCCACGTCGGGGGCAGGCTGGTCGGCGTGCAGGTACGCCCAGTCCATCATAAAGGTGGCCGACGACAGCGCACCGATGGCCAGTGCGTCATCGGGGCACGAAAGCTCGACCTCAAAGACACGCTCGTCATGCTCGCTCACACGCGTGCGACCGCACGAGATACTGCCGGCAAGACCGGTCTCATTCATGAGCTCGACCGTCACGTGCTCCAGCAGGTGGCAAAGCTCGGTCTGGCCCATGCAGTCCTGGAACTCGCGACCCGAATCGCCCAGGCACAGATGCTTGGCAATCGCGGGCACCAGGTAGTACACGCGCGCCGTAGCCTCGATATCCTCCGAGGTCATGAGCGGCATGCCGGGGTTCACCAGCACGTGCGCGCAAATCTTGTCCTCGCTGACGGTGACCTTAAGGATGTTGAACAGGCCTGCCATAACTCTCCCCTACTCTTCCTTACCCTACTCGTCGCCGTCGTGCGGGTCCGCAGAGCCCGCACCAGACGCCGTCGGCTCGTCTGCCGAGGGCTCGGAATCCTTCTTATCGGTTTCGGCCGGAGCAATCACGCGAATGAGCGAGATGCGCTGGCCACGCATCGACTGCACCTTAAACTTGTACCCCGCAACCTCAAACACCTCTCCGATGTCGGGCACCGAGTCGCAAAGCTCCAAAATCCAGCCGGCGATGGTCTCATAATCATCGCTTTCCTCGAGCGGCCAACCAAGCTCAATCGCGTCATCGCACGAAAAACGCCCATCGACGAGCCACTCGCGGCGCGAAAGGCGCGTGAGGTACTTGTTGTCGGGGTCGAACTCGTCCTCGATCTCGCCCACGATCTCCTCGACGATGTCCTCGATGGTGATGATGCCGGCCGTGCCACCGTACTCGTCCACGACCACTACGATCTGGTCGTGCGAGGTCTGCATCTCGGACAGCAGCGGCAGGATGTCCTTGGTGTCGGGCACAAAGGTGGCGTCGCGCAAAAAGTCGGCGATGGGCTGGTCGCCCTTGCCGTCGAGCGAAGGCTGAATCAGGTCCTTGATGTGCGCGATGCCGGCGACGTTGTCGGGATCCTCGTGATAGACGGGGATGCGGCTAAAGCCGGTCTGGCGCATGGCGGACAGCACGTCGGCGACCGTCTCGTCGTCCTCGCACATGGTGGTGTCCACGCGCGGCACCATGACCTCGCGGGCAACGGTGTCTCCCAGGTCGAAGATCTCGTGTATCATGCGCTTTTCCTCGTCGAGCAAATCGTCCTGCTCCGAGACCATGTATTTGATCTCTTCCTCCGAGACGTTTTGGCGGTCGTCGGCGCTCTTGATGCGCAGGATACGGGCCAGGCCGTCGGAGCAGGCACCGGTCAGCCACACGAGCGGGCGGGCGATCTTTTGGAACACGGAGAGCGGTCCCACGACCTGCTTGGATACGCCTTCGGCGTTAGCCAGGCCGATGCGCTTGGGCACAAGCTCGCCAACCACGATGGACACAAAGGCGACGGCGACGGTGATGATGACCGGCGCCAGGCCGCGCGCGATGGCGGAAAGCGGCGCGATGCCAAAGCTCATGAGCCACGTGGCAAGCGGGTCGGACAGGCTCGTCGAGGCGACGGCGGACGAGGCGAAGCCCACGAGCGTGATGGCGACCTGGATGGTGGCGAGCAGCTGGTCGGAGTCGGCGGCCAGCTTAATGGCGCGCTCGGCGCGCTTGTCGCCTTCCTCGGCATCGTGCTCCAACACGGCGCGCTTAGCCGTGGTGAGCGCCATCTCGGACATAGAGAAGTAGCCGTTGATGAGGGTCAAAACGAGGGTGGTGATAAGGGAGATGGTTATGTCCATCGGGAGTTTCTCGAACCTCCAAGATTCGGGCGTCAGGGTAAAACGTTGATGACGGATACGGCAATTGTGCCGGCGCCCAAACGAGGACGCGGGCGCGCAGGCATGGTCGCTAGATTACGAAAAGGATCACCGCCATGAACTGGAAGATGCTGCCGGCGAGCACCCACAGGTGAAACACGCTGTGCAGATAGCGCACGTTTTTGGCGATATAGAACGGCACGCCCGCGGTGTAGCACACGCCGCCGACGGCGAGCAGGGCAAGTGCCACGGGGTTGAGCAGCGACACGAGCTCGGGCAGCTTAAAGACAACGAGCCAGCCCATCAGCAGGTAGACCAGGCCGCTTACCCAGTGCGGTTGACGCTCACGCATAAAGCACTCGAGGGCGATGCCGATAATGGCGATGGCCCATACGGCAAAGAACAGCGCAGGGCCGCCGTCGTTTGCGAGCGTGATGAGGCAAAACGGCGTATAGCTGCCGGCTATGAGCAGGTAGATGCAGCTGTGGTCGATAATGCGGAACACGCGCTTGGCGCGCGCGGGCTGAATCGCGTGGTAGAGCGTGGAGGCTAGGTATTCGAGGATAATGCTGACGCCATAGACAATCGCCGCGGCCATGTGGGCCGGACCTCCGCCGCGCAGGGCGGCGAATACGATCAAGAGCACCAGGCCCGCGATACCCAGCAGGCAGCCGACACCATGGGTGACGGAGTTCATGATCTCCTCGCCCACCGTGTAGTGTGGAACGGCCGCGGTCTTGGGTCGCGGCTTAGAACTGTCGCTCGAATCGGACATGCCGGTTACATCCTCCAACGTAAAGAGTTCTCAACACTATATCAAAGCGTCTAGGTACGTGCGAAATTTGCACCATACGTGACCCTTTGTTTACCCATTCTTTGCCTGTTGACGCATCAACGGTGAACGTCCATAATGCGCTTGCATTAAATGTTGATGTATTAACATCTTATAGGAGAATTCCGCATGACTCAAAACGCACGTTCCCATCGAAAGCTCAAGATAGCCGGCATCGTTGCACTGGTGGTTGTCGTTGCGCTGCTCGGATTTGCCGGCAACTTCCTGTTTGACTTCGCGCTGAATCCCCGCGCGCCGTACACCATGAAGATGATGCAGGACGGCAAGGACGCCGAAAAGGGCGAGCAGCCGGATGCCGAGGAAACCGAGGCGCGGGCGTGGTTTAAAGAGAATCGCGAGAGCAGCAACCTCACCGCAGATGACGGGACCGAGCTCGCCGCTTGGTGTTTTGCCGCCCCGGAGAGCACACACGACTACGCCGTCTGCCTGCACGGATATACCGACGAGCCCATCGGTATGGCCCGATACGTCAAGCGATTCCACGACCGCGGCATGAACGTACTCGCACCCGCCGCCCGCGCCCACGAACGCTCCGGCGGCGACTATATCGGCATGGGCTGGCCCGAGCGGCTCGATGTCGTTGCATGGATTGGGCGGATCGTTCAGGCTGACCCCGAGGCGCGCATCCTGGTCTTTGGCGAGTCGATGGGTGCAGCAACCGCCATGAACGTCGCGGGGGAATCTCTGCCCGCAAACGTGAAATGCATTATCGAGGACTGCGGTTATACGAGTGTTTGGGACGAGTTTTCTCTGCAGCTCAAGGACGTGTTCGGCCTGCCCAGCTTTCCTTTGCTCGATGTAGCAAACTTGGTGTGCAACGTGCGCGCGGGCTACGACTTTCATAAGGCGAGCAGTGTGGAGCAACTCAAACACGCGACGGTTCCCATGCTGTTTATCCACGGCGACCAGGACACCTTTGTGCCGTACAGTATGCTCGACCAAAACTACGAGGCGTGCGCCAGCAAGGTTAAACAGAAGCTCACTATCCACGGCGCCACCCACGCCAAGAGCGCGCAAGTTGACCCCGAGCTCTACTGGAATACGGTCGACGACTTCCTCGATAGGAATTTTTAGGGAAAAAGCGGCGTCTGGGGATTTATCTAACCCCCTATTTTCGGAAGTATGCGGCAAAATCTGGAACTGCCGACCAGACCGCAGTTTTACCAACAATTTATCAGGGGTTTTGTTGCCAAAAAATGTCGTGTGCTCGGCGGTCTCGAAATTTGCCGCATACTTCCGGAAAGCCGCCCGTGAGCGCTGTGCTCACGGGCGGTTTTTACTAACATTACGCTACAAAAGCGCTTGATATGTCCAATGGCTAGACGCTACTTGACCTCAATGAGCTCGTATTTGCTCGTGCCCAGACCAATCTTTTCGGCATGTGCGATGCACGCGCGCCAGTCGGTGTCGGGATGCGTGATGCAGAAAGGATCCTTGGCCTGCTCACCCTCCAGACGCTCGTGATTATGCTCCATCTTGGCCGCGCTGTCGGTAAGCTCGGTGTTAGGCAGCGGCTCGGACGCCAGAACGGCGTCGGCACAGGCCTGGTCGATGGCGACCGGGTCGAAGCTCGCGAACATGCCGATGTCGTTGACGATGGGCGTGTCGTTTTCGGGGTGGCAGTCGCAGTTGGGGCTGATGTCCATGGCGAGCGAGATGTGGAAGCTCGGGCGGTCCTGAACAATGGCCTTCGTGTACTCAGCGATCTTATAGTTGAGTACGTCGGCCGCGGCATCATAGTCGGGCTTGATGCAGTCCTGGTTGCACGCCGCAATGCAGCGTCCGCAGCCCACGCAGCGATCGTGGTCGATGGCAGCCACGTGAACCGTGCGGGTGCTGCCGTTGGCAAGCTCGCGCTCACGCGTACCGTCAAACGTGATGGCGCTGTGCGCGCATATCTTCTCGCAGGCACGGCAACCTACGCAGTTGGTGGTATCGACGCTCGGCTTGCCGGCGGCATGCTGCTCCATCTTGCCGGCACGGCTGCCGCCTCCCATGCCCAGGTTCTTCATGGCGCCGCCAAAGCCGGCCTGCTCATGACCCTTAAAGTGGGTGAGGCTGATCACGATGTCGGCGTCCATGAGCGCCTGACCGATCTTTGCCTCGCGCACGTACTCACCACCCTCGACCGGGACGAGCGCCTCGTCGGTACCCTTGAGGCCGTCGGCGATGATGATCTGGCAGCCCGTGGCATACGGGGTAAAGCCGTTCTGGTAGGCGGTGTCGATGTGCTCGAGCGCATTTTTGCGGCTACCCACATAGAGCGTGTTGCAGTCGGTAAGGAAGGGCTTGCCGCCCAGCTCCTTCACGACATCCGCGACGGCGCGGGCGTAGTTGGGGCGCAAAAAGCTCAGGTTGCCCAGCTCGCCAAAGTGAATCTTAATGGCGACGAACTTGTTCTCAAAGTCGATCTGCTCAATACCGGCGCGACGGATGAGGCGCTTGAGCTTGTCGAGCTGGCTCTCGCGAGCATGCGTGCGCAGGTTGGTGAAGTACACCTTTGCCGGTGCTGCGGGTGCAGTTGCAGTCATAGATATATCCCCTCGGTCTATATGGCGTTACAGACATAGAGGATGGTACCCGTTAAAGTAGGGTCGAAGTCAAGCACAGCCACTCATTGGGGACAGACTTAAATGAGTGCTTGCCGCCCGGCCGGCGAATCGGCAAAGACTGTCCCCGATGACTACTCTTGGACTTTGAGGGCCTCGGCCAGGCTGACGCGCTTGATAGAGCGCGTGTGTAGCAACGCCACGACCAGGTAGGTCGCAAAGCCAATGCCGACGCATGCCGCCATGGACCAGGTCGGCACGTAAATCTCGATATTGCCGTTATAGGCGAGCAGCATAGAGCGGAAGATGGCCGTGAGCGAGCCGATGATCACCGGCAGGCTCAGCACGAGCGACGCCGCCACGCACAGCGTGATCGAGCGGATGTACAGATGCGAGATCTCGCTATCTCGATAGCCAAAGACTTTCATATAGCTGATCGAACGGGCGCTGTGGTCGATCACGGCCTTGGTCAGCAGGTACATAAACAGCAGGAAGATAAACACCGCGAGCCCGACCATCATGCCGATCATTTTGCTCATCATGCCGATGAACTGGTCGCCCACGGCGCGCATGTCGTCGGGCGTGGTGTCGCCGGCAAAGTAGCGCGCGTCGAGGTCGAGCTTCTCGTCGCTCACATAGCCGTTAAAGTAGGCGGCGTCGTTGTCGAACAGCTCGTTAAATTCGTCGATACTCATATAGATGTTCATGTCCGACTTGGAGCCCCAGGCACAGTCCTTGCCCGCGTACTCAAAGGAATAATGCTCACCCTCGTACTTGTCGCTGAGCGTGACCTTCTGGCCCTCGCTCCAGCCAAACTTATCGAGCAGACCGCCGCCAAAGACGACGCGGCCATCGCCGATGTTGAGGCCCTTCCAGTAGCGCGAATCGGACGAGATGCCGTAGACAGAAATCGTCTCCTCGCCATTGCCGTCGCCACGGTCGTACTGCAGCTGGTGAACGGCATATTTCTCGGCCTGCGCGATTGCGCCCGCGCCGTTGTCGGTCGTATTGACCGGGTGGATATCGTCGTTGTCAGTGTCGATCTTAGAGGCCTTGTCGATCAGATCGATGGCCTCATCGCGGTTGCAGCCGAGGGCATCGGCAAGATCGTCAAGGCGCGCGTAGAGCGCATCCTTCTTGTCCTGGACCTTGGCAAGCGCATCCTGCGCTGCGGTCAGGCTCTCGGCAGACGGAGATGCGGTCGCGGCATCGGCTGCCGTCTGCGCCGCATCGGCCGCGCCGTCAAGCTCGTCATCGGCATCCTGGGCGGCAGAAAGCAGCGCGCCGTCAACCGACTGCAAGCGCTCGAGTGCCGACCACTGCTCGCGCTCCTCGGTAGTGCCCTCGAGCTCCAGCGGCGCCTTGAGTGTGTACTGATGCTCGGCGACCAGGCTCGTCTCGAGGTTGTCGGCGTAGTGCGTCATCGTGGGCAAAATCGCCAGGCCAAAGAGCAGCAGCAGCGAGGCGAATGCAATGCCCACGAAGAGCGTGGCGAAGTTGCCCAGGTTGCGCAGGAAGACGCGCAGGCGGAAGCGCGAGACAAAGCCCATGCACTCCGGCAGCTGCAGGCCGCGCTTGGTGCCCGATTTGCCGCTCGCCTCGTGACGAAGGAACTGCAACGGCGTCTTGCCCATCTTGCGAAGCAGGCCCACCAGCGTGATGAGGATGAGCGCAGCGGCGGGGACCACGGCACACTTCACGAAGATCTCCCAGCTCCAGTACACCTGGAAGGGCGGCAGGCTGTACGAGCCGTAGTAGAGACCGCGCATGGGCTCGGTAAAGAACGCAACGCCGAGCGCGGTTCCCAAAAGTGCCGCGAGCACGCCCACGATGGCGGGAAGTGCCAGGTAATGCAGCACGATCTCGCGACGGCGATAGCCGCTGGCGAGCAGCGTGCCGATAATGGCGCTCTCCTCCTCGATGGTGGCGTCGGTAAGGACCACAAAGACAAACGCCATGATCACGATGATAATGTCGAGCAGCGTCATCCACATCATGGAGTCGCCGTCGACGTCGTCGCGCGCATAGCCAATGCCCTGATTGGAATCGGCATCGATCAGATCGTCCACGCGCGCATCGGCATCGGCCAGCGCCTCGACCATATCCTGCTCCGTATCGATGCGATCCGCGGTGGGGAGGTCGCGATCGGTAAAGGTAAAGGAGTAGGTGTAGGCAGGCGCGCCGCCGGCGTCCTCAAGCGCGGCAAAGCCGGCGTCGGTGACCTCGGCCACGCCGTACGTGATGGTGTTCACCGTAAAGTCCGAATTGTCGAGGAACAACGCCTGGCTATCGGGCTGGGTCATGATGCCGCAGATGGTGTAGGTGCGGCCCTCAAGCTCGACCTTATCGCCCACGGCGAGGTCGTTGTTGGTGGCGAAGACACGGTCGATTGCCACTTCATCGTCCGTCTTGGGCTGCCTGCCTTCGCAGTAGGACGCAATGTCAACCTTGGTGCGATGCGCGTAGGTGCGCAGGGTGCGCTTGGTGCCGTCGTCGCCAGCCGCCTTTTTGATGATGACGTCGATAGAGAAGTTCTTGTAGAACGTAACGCCGCCGACGTCGCCGGCTGCATCCTCGGCGGCCTTGAGCTGGTCTTTGGTAGCCTCGAAGGAGGTGGTCACGCGGCCGTCCTCGATCGTGTACTCGTCGCGCATGTCGTCGATGAGGCAGCCGATGGAATGCGCCGCGAGCAAAAAGCCCGAGGTAAGGGCGATGCTTCCGCACATAAGCAAAAAGATGCCCAGGTACTTGCCGATATTGCGGCGCAGCTCGCGCGGGAGACGTTTTGCGAGAGGTGTCATGGCGCCGCCTACCAATCGAGCTCGGCGGCCGCGACGGGTGACTCATTGAGCTCATCCTCGACGATGCGCCCGTCGCGCAGGCGCAGCACGCGATTTGCCATGCGCGCGATGGCGGCATTGTGGGTGACAATGATGATGGTGCAGTCGTAGGTGCGGTTGACATCCTCCATGAGCTGCAAGATTTCCTTGGACGTCTTGTAGTCAAGCGCGCCCGTGGGCTCGTCGCACAGCAGCAGGCCTGGGTTTTTGACGAGTGCACGGCCGATGGCGCAGCGCTGCTGCTGGCCGCCCGAGACCTGGCGTGGGAACTTGTTGCGGTGCTCGTAGAGGCCCAGCGAACGCAGCAGGTCGTCGACATTGAGCGGGTTTTTGGACAGGTGCGCCGTGACCTCGATGTTTTCCTTGATGGTAAGGTCGGGCACCAGGTTGTAGAACTGGAAGACAAAGCCCAGCTCGCGGCGGCGGTACTCGCCCAGATCGGCAGGCTTGAGCGCGGTGAGGTCGCAGCCGTCCACCATGATGGAGCCGCCGTCGGCATCCTCCAGGCCGCCAATGAGGTTGAGAAAGGTCGACTTGCCCGAGCCCGAGGGTCCCAGCATGACGCAGATCTCGCCGCGGTTGATGGACGTGTCGATGCCGTCGAGCACCGTCAGGCGCGCATCACCGTCGCCATAGTGTTTCTTGAGCCCTTTGACCTGGACATAGGCTTGCTTTGTCGCCATGTTATCCCCCGTTGTTAGCCTTCTGCTACTTTTCTAAGCTAATAGTAAACCACGGTGAACTATTTTTAAGCGACAGGCGCAATTTTTTCCAAACCAGTCATTGGGTACTTACTCATTGGGGACAGACTTAAATGAGTGAAATCGCTCATTTAAGTCTGTCCCCAATGAGTGCCGGCAGGAAAGGAACGTCCCCAAGTGCCGACATATTGGGACAGTCCTTGCCAGCCCGGCCGGCGAGCCGGCGAATCGGCAAAGACTGTCCCCAGCGACCAGTCGTTTAAGAACGTCCCCAATGACTAGGTGGCTAGGCGTGGGATTTGTTGTGCGCGAGGGCTAGGCCTACGGCGGCGATGGCGGCGGCGAAGAGCACGGTGACGCCCAGGTCGCAGGCGATGTCGCCCAGCACGGTAGACGTCAAATCAGAGGCAAGCGCCTTGCCGATCGCGTCGTTCACCCAAAACGTCGGCACAAAGTGCGCCACCGTCTGCACGGCCGAGCCCATCATCGAAAGCGGCATCCAGGCGCCGCCCAAAAACGTCATGAGCAAGCCAAGCAGGTTGCCCACACCGTTGAGCAGCTCTTCGCGCGCGCCCAGGCTCGAAAGGGCAAAGCCAACGGCCAGCGGCGTGCACGCCAGGGCAAACGTTGCCGCCAGCGCCAGGCACACACGGCCCACGCCGACCTCGGCGACCGCGCCGGCAAAGCCCACGACGCCCATCATGCTCGACACAAACCAGATACAGACAGTGAGCACGGCGGCGGCCGCGAACACGGCAAGCGAACGCTGGCGCTCGGAGAGCGGACCGGCCTCCATGCGGCGCACGCGCTCGGGCTCGTTCATGCCCGAGAACACCAGCCCCACCGACACGATGACCGACGAGATGATCGCATACGCGCCAAAGTTGAAGTACGACTCGAGTGTAGCGGCGGCAGTCGAGTCAACCTTGACCTGCTCGATCTGGACCTCCGCACGCTTTGCGGCAGCATGCTCGGCGGCCTTGGCGACATCGCCGTCGGAAGCAGCTGGCTCAAGTGCCGCCGCAGTACCCGCGAGCGAGACCCACCGCGAGGCCTCGGCAGACGAAAGCGCTGCCGCCATGGTGCCGGAGCCGTACGTCACATCGAGCTTGGGCAGGTCTTCCCCCGCACGCGCGGCTGCAACAAGATCGTCCTCAAACCCCTCCGGGATAAAGAACACGCAATCGGCGCTGCCCTTGGCGCTGTTACTCTTGGCGAGCGCATCCGCAAGGTCGTACATGTCGTCACCAACGCCCGTGACCAGGTCAAAGCGTGAGCCTAGGTGCTTGGTAAGCGCCCGCGAAAGGTCGCTATTGTCGCGGTCGACCACGATCACATTGGTGTCGTAGGGCTTGTACTCGGTAAGCTGCGACGAGTTCCAGCTCACCGAGGCCGCGATGAATACGCCCATGAGCGAGATGAACACCGTATAGATGAGCAGGTATAACGGGTGCGCGAGCGCCATGCGAAGCGCGGTCTTAAAGGTGCTCATAGCGGCTCCTTCCAAAGATCAGCGTAGCGGCGACGACAAACACCAGGGTCATCAGGACGAGCGCGCCGGCGCGGACGGCGAAGGGCCCCAGATCCTCAAAGAAATACAGGCGGTTGAACATGTCGCAGATGAGCTTGACGGGGTTGAGCCAGCACTCGGCCGGGCAGGCGCGGGCGACATCGTCGGCAAGCGCCATCGCCGGCTCGCCGTAGAGTCCGGCGAACAGGGCGCACGTGGTAGCGAAGCCCGTGAGGATACCGGACTTGGACGCCTTGCCGCCCTTAACGGGAAGCGTGCCCACAAAGAGCCCCAGGCCCGTGGCGGCAAGCGCGGATGCAGCACCGCCCACCAGACACAGCCCCTCGCGCCCGCCAAAGTCGACGCCAACGACTAGGCGCACGTAGCCAATCGCGACCGCCATCGAGGCAAATGAGACCAGCCACGAGCCGACAAAGATGCCGGCCAGCGACGCTGTCTTGGAAAGGCCGCCCACGCAGCGGCGCGCACCAAGGCCCGACAGATTGGGCTGCAAATCGACGACGCTCAAAGCGGCAAACTCGGCAGACATCATCGCGACCAGACCAAAGAGCGCGTAGTAGTAAATGGTCGTGCCGTCGGGCGTGGTGCGCGTCAGGCTCACGCGGCGGGTTCCGCCCTCGAGCGACAGGGCGCGCGCAACCGCCTCCGGGTCGGCGAGCGCCGCCGGGTTGTCTTGGGCAATCTGGCGCATGAGCTCGGCATTTTGCGTATACGAGCTCGCCACCGTCTCCAGGATGCTGCGGTCGGTGAGCGCCGTACTGGCGCGCGAGCTATCGTAGCTCGAAAGCAACGTAAGCTTGGGCGCGCCCGCGGCATCGACCGTGTAGACGCCCGCGACTTCGCCGGCCTTGAGCGCACGGTTCGCGGCAGCCAAGTCTTCGTACTCGCTCACATCGAGCAGCTGGTCGTCGCCTGCCTTGGCAAGCGAAGCCGCCACATCCTTAAAGGTCGAGGCATCCCAGGCCTCGTCCGCCACGACGGCAACCGGCACCGGGTCGACCGTGCCGTCGGAGCTGAGGTTCGCAAACATAAACATGAACATCGTGGAAAGCGCGATAGGAAAGAGAGCGCCCCAGACCCACGTGCTCGGCCGGCGCAGCAGCGTCTTGACCGTGGTGATGATGGTGTTGAACATGGCCGCCCCCTAGTCGCGCAGCTCGCGGCCGGTGATCTCGAGGAACACGTCGTTGAGGGTCGGCGGTTCGGAATAGATGCGGCCGAGCGGCACGTCATGCGAGCGCAGCGCATCGAGAATGTCCGTCAGGTTGTGCGGGCTCGCTTCGCACGAAAACGTGAGCTGTCCCGCCGTTGCCGAAAGGTCCAGAACGTGCGGCAGGCTTGCGACGGCACCGAGCGCCGCACTCGGAACCTCGCCGACCTCGATTACAATCTTCTCGCCCATCTGAATCATGCGCTTGAGCTCGTCGTTAGTGCCCTGCGCCAGCACGCGCCCACCGTCCATGATCATGATGCGGCTGCAGATTTGCTCGATTTCCTCCATGTAATGGCTGGTATACACCACCGTGGCACCCTCGTCGCGCAGGCGGCAAATGCCCTCCAGGATGGCGTTGCGGCTCTGGGGGTCGACCGCCACCGTGGGCTCGTCGAAGAAGATGAGCTCGGGCTTGTGCGCGATGCCGCAGGCAATGTTGAGCCGGCGCGCCAGGCCGCCCGAGAGCTTACCGGGACGGAACTTGGTAAAGTCGCCCAGGCCGACAAAGTCGATCGCCTCGTCCACCAGCGCGCGGCGGCGCTTGCGGTCGTTGACGTAGAGACTGCAGAAATAGTCGATGTTCTCGCGCACGGTGAGCTCGTCGAACACCGCCACCTGCTGCGGCACCACACCGATGCGGCGCTTGAGGTCGTAGCGGGCGGGCGTCATGCGCTCGCCGAACAGCTCGATGGTGCCTTTGTCGTAGGCGAGCAGCTGCAGGATGCAGTTGATGGACGTGGTCTTGCCCGAGCCGTTGGGGCCCAGCAGGCCAAAGATCTCGCCGGGGGCGATACTCAGGTTAAAGTGGTCGAGCGCAATAAGGTCGTCGTAGCGCTTAACGAGGTTTTCGACGTGGACGATGTCTGTCATGAGGCGGCCCTTCTGTTGCTTGCGGCCCGGTACGATTGCATCATCGCAGGAGCTGACGGCGCGCACCAGTGAGCTTTGTCACGAGTGCGGGGCGGTCGCGTAGCCTGCTGACGCGACCGCCCCGCCGCGTGGGAGGAATGTCACGGTTGCTTTGAGTGGCGCCTCCCCCGTGCGCGGCATCGCGTACAATACCCGTATGAACAGGCTATTCGACAAATCGATCGTGCTGGCGTGCTGCATCGCAGCCGCCACGGGCCTTGCTGTGGATGCTCGCCTGGTCGCGGCGTTTTGCCTTGGCGTTGTCATCGCCGCGCTGGCCGAGGTCGCGCAGGGAGAACGCGCCCGTCGCGCCAGCGAGGCCGGCAGCTACGCCTACGTCATCGCGGCTGTCTTCGTGCCGCCGTTTGTGCCGTTCGCACCTCTCGCCCTCTATGACATCGCGCGACGCGTGCGCCGTGAACGCATCTGGCCCGCGCTGGCAATTGGCTCCGTGTTTGCCTGCGCACTTGCCACGGACCTTCGCTGCGGCGCGCTCACCACCCGAACGCTGTTGCTAACCGCCATCCTTTCGGTCGCCGCCACGTTGCTGTCGCTGCGCACCGCGCAGCTGGAGCGCGAACAGGAACGCATGCGTCGCACCCGCGACAAGCTGCAAGAACGCGCCCTGGCACTCGAGGCACGCAACCGCGACCTCGCCGACCGCCAGGACTACGAAGTCGAGCTCGCGACGCTCGCCGAACGCGCCCGCATCGCGCGCGAGATCCACGATAACGTGGGCCACCAGCTCACGCGCGCTTCGCTTCAAACCGAAGCCCTGCGCGTGGTCCATGCCAACGAGCCCGGCGTTGCCGCCGATTTCGCCGACGTCAAATACACCGTTGACGAGGCGCTCCAGCTCGTGCGCGCCAGCGTCCACGCGCTCAACGACAACGCCGTCGACCTTTCCGTGCAGCTCGAACGCATCGTTGAAGGCGCGCGCTCGGACGGCGGTCCGCGGATTGAGCTTGAAGTTATGACCGAACATGCGCCCGCAAACGTCGCGAACTGCTTTGCGGCGGTCCTGCGCGAGGCGCTCTCCAACACCATGCGCCACGCTTGCGCCCATGCTGTCACTGTACGTTGCATGGAGCATCCGTCGTTTTACCAGCTCATCGTTACCGACGATGGCGCGGGCGGGGTTCAAGCAAGCGGCCACGGCGCCGCGGAGGGCATGGGGCTTGCCTCTATGCGCGAGCGCATCGAGGCGCTTGGCGGCACCTTCACCGCCGGCCCGCGTGCCGGCGCCGGCGGCTGGCGCGTGTTTGCCACCGTTCCCAAACAGCAAGGAGATGATGGCCGATGAGGCTCATCGTTGTCGACGACGACCGCCTAGTGGTCGATTCGCTCAAGATTATCCTGGGCGCCCAGCCGCAGATCGAGGTGGTGGGCACCGGAGCCGACGGCAACGACGCGGTGGCACTCTACGCCGAACTCGCACCCGATATCGCGCTGCTCGACATTCAGATGCCGGGGCGCGACGGCCTATCGGCGGCGCGCGAGATCCTCGAGCGCGATCCTGCAGCACGCGTGGTGTTTCTGACAACGTTTTCGGATGACGAGTACATTGTGTCGGCACTCAAACTGGGCGCCCGCGGCTACCTGATCAAGACCGATGTCGCCGCTATTCCGCCGGCGTTGGCGCAGGTCATGGAAGGTAAACGTGTGCTCGAGGGCAAGGCGATCGAAGATGTTGACTTTGACGGGATGGGCGACAAGACGGGCACGCCCCGCCGGCCCGCAGCCTTTGCCAGCCTGACCGACCGCGAGTTCGAAGTCGCCGAGCTCATCGCCCGCGGTCTCGATAACAAGGAAATCGCCGCCACCGCCTATATGGGCGAAGGCACGGTGCGCAACCACATCAGCTCGATCCTTGCAAAGATGGGCCTGCGCAACCGCACGCAGATCGCCATCGCCTACCTGCGAGGGTAATTACCCAACGGTCAACCGCCCCGGCACAGCAAAATGGCTGTAACCGATTTAATGCCATTTCAAAACTATGCCGGATTACTACGATGAATCGCCCGCCTTCGACCACGGCAAATTGCGCGCTTACAAAACCGCAGGTAGAACGCTTGCATTATTTAGAAAAATGCAGTCATGGTCGGGAATGTCGAATTCGTCGTAGTAAACCGACATAGTTTTGTTCGGATAGTCCCGCACGGATACCATCCCAGGCCTCGCGGGACAAAAATGATCCGTTTTCTTCCGCCCGCGGAGATCGGCTGACAGCGCCCGCCACGAAATCGGTCCATCTACTACGTTTGACTCGATGCCCCCGACCATACCCGCTTTTCATGCAAAATCGCAGACGTTCTACCTGCAGTTTTGCTTTTGCATTTTTCGCCATGGTTGAGGGTAGCGGCTTAAACGTAGTAGATGGGCCCATTTCGTGGCAGGCGGGTCATTTTCGGGCTGGACGGGTCGCGTGGCGGCCCACCCGCGCGTTCACGCGCGGGGCCGGCGGGGCATTTTTCCCCCCGCCGGCCCCTATTCCAGCGCTATACCAGCCCCATTCCAGCGCTACTCCGGCTTGGTTTCTACCGTGGGAGTCTTATCCGCCGCGACTGGAGTGCGCGCGGTGTCCATAGTCAGGCAGTGCTTGGGGCAGCTTTCGATGCACTCGCCGCACACCACGCAGGCGTACGGGTCAATCGACCAGGTACCGCCCTTGCGATCGACCGCGAGCGCGCCCGCCGGGCAGCGACGCGCGCACATGCCGCAGCAGATGCACACGTCCATGTCGTTGACGATGTGCCCGCGCAAGCGCTCGGGCGCCGTCAGCTCCTCCTGCGGATAGCACACCGTGACCGGCTGCTTGACCATAGAGCCCAAGGCCGTCTTGGCAAATGTCAGCAAACTCATGCCGCGCCTACCTTTCCGTGCAGCTAATGCAGGGGTCGATGGTCAGGATAATCATTGGCACGTTGGCAAGGAGCACGCCCTGCAGCGCATGCGTCAGACCCGCCAGGTTTTGCGACGTCGGCGTTCGCACGCGAAAACGGTCCAGGTTCTTGGTGCCGTTGCCACGCACATAGTAGTACGCCTCGCCACGCGGCTGCTCAATCACAACCTCGCCGCGCGCGCCGTCGGCCGGCGTAAGCTTGGTGCGCCCGCCAATGCCGTCGTGCGGAATCTTGCCCACAAGCTCCTTGATGATGTCCATAGCCTGCGTGACCTCGGCACAACGCACCTGGCAGCGGGCATAGCAGTCGCCGTCGGTCGCCACGATGGGCTCAAACGCAGCCAAGTCCGCATAGGCACCGTCACCAAACATGCGCACGTCGTAATCCACGCCCGAAGCGCGACCGAACGGGCCGACCATCGAAAGCTCCAGCGCGTCCTTCTTGCTGATCACGCCCACGCCATGTAGGCGCTCACCACAGCTGTCATCGTCCAAAAACGTATGTACCAGGGCCTCGTAGTCGGGACGCATGGCATCGAGCGTCTGGACAATGCCCGCCAGCTCGGAATCCTCGATATCGTGCTTAAGGCCGCCGATCTCGTTAATCGACAGGATCACGCGACCGCCGCACGTGCTCTCAAAGATCTTGAGAATCTGCTCGCGCAGCGTCCACGAACGATAGAACAGCGCCTCAAAGCCAAAGGCATCGGCGAGCAGGCCCAGCCACAGCAAATGCGAGTGAATACGCGAGAGCTCGTGCAGAATGGTGCGGATATACTGCACGCGGCCGGGCACCTCGATGTCAAGCATGCGTTCGCAGGCGCTGGCATAGCCGCAGCTGTGGCCCACGGCGCAAATGCCGCAGATGCGCTCGGCGATGTAGCCAAACTGATGCATGTCGCGCTTTTCGGTGAGCTTCTCGAGTCCGCGGTGCACAAAGCCGATCTGCGGAATTGCCTCGATGACGCGGTCGTCCTCGATTACCAGGTCCAGATGAAGCGGCTCGGGCAGCACCGGGTGCTGCGGGCCAAACGGAATTACGGAGCGATGAGCCATGGACCTTACGCCTCCTTTTTCTGCTTGTCGCGGACGGCCTTGGCGGCAAGCGCCGCGCGGACCTTGGCCGCTTTCTCGGGATCCATGGCGGCGAGCTTTGCCTCCATCTCGGCAGCCTTGAGCGCGGCCTTGGCGGCAGCCTCGTCATGCTGAGCATCGGAGCCGGCAGCCGCTGCGGGCTGGGCGGCAGCAGCGCTCGCAGCACCCTCCCCTGCAGCAGCCGCAGCAGCGGCGGCCTTTTCGGCCGCGGCCTTGCGCGCCTTGGCCTCGGCGGCCGCGCGGACCTTCATGGCCTTCTCGCGCGCGGCCTTCACCTCGGGCGTGATAACGCTCATGGGTTCAGCGGTCGAGACCTGGTAGAAAAAGCCCTTAAAGTCGATCTGCATATCGGTGATGGCAAGACCGAATAGGTCGTGCGCTTCGTTTTCAAACGGGAATACCGCCGGATAGTACGAGCTGATGGACGGAATCTCCTGGTACCGATCAATTCCCTCAACCACCAGGTTCTCGATCGCATAGCTGCCGTCCTGCGCAATATGCTCCTGAGCAGCACGAACGTTGATAAACGTATAGACCAGGCGATACGATCCGTCGTCCACACAGCGCTCGGCGTGCATCTGCACAAAGCGGGCACCGGCGCCCTTGAGCGCCTGGACATGCGACAGAAGCTCGTCGAGCCCAACGGTGGTATAGATAGCCTTTTGCATTACTCGGCCTCCTTTGCAGCGACGGGCGTCTCAGCAGGTGCGTCGCCAGCAGCGGGTGCGGCGGGCTTCCCGGCAGGCGCGTCACCGGCACCGTCAGTCCCGGCCCCCGCAGCCACAAACCCGTCCTCGCCCAGCTCAACGCCACCGTCCCAGGTAGCGGCACCGCCCACGGTAAGCGGATCGCCGCCGGCGCGCATCACGGACTCCTTCTGGTCCAGGATGCCGCACGCCTCCACGATGGCATCGATCACGGTCTCGGGGCGAATGGCGCATCCGGGCGCGTACACGTCCACGGGAATCGCGCGGTCCACGCCGCCGATCACGTTGTAGGCATCGCGGAACACGCCGCCCGAGCACGCGCAGATGCCGCAGGCCACCACGCACTTGGGCTCGAGCATCTGGTTGTAAATCTGGCGCACGACAGGCAAGTTCTGAGCGTTGACCGAGCCCGTCACCAAAAAGATGTCCGCATGCTTGGGGTTGCCGGTATTGACCACGCCAAAGCGCTCCGCATCGAACAGCGGCGTGAGCGAGGCCAGCACCTCGATATCGCATCCGTTGCAGCTCGAGCCGTCGTAATGAATAACCCACGGCGAGCGCGACATTTTATGATCCATGGATGCCGCCTCCTAAATAAACACGTCGACGAGAATGGGCATAAGGTTGAGCAGGCCAAACACCAGCGCCACGCCCCAGCCGAGCTTAAAGCAGCTGCGCCAGGTGCTGCGGGCAAAGGTGTTGTCGATCAGGACCTCGACAAAGTACGTCGCGGCCATGACGATCAGGGCGACCAGCCAGCTCACGGGGTTGTCCCAAACAAAGAACATGCCCACCCACATCAAAAACAGCACGGTCTCGCACCAGTGCATAAGGGTCATCTTGGCCAGCGTGCCGCCGCTCATCTCGGTGGCGACGCCCTGGACAATCTCCTGATGCGCGTGATGCGAGTACGAAAGATCGAACGGCGACTTGCGCAGCTTGATGGTAAGCACCGCGAGCAGCGCGAGGAAAATGGGCGCGCTGTACACGATGATGGGGACCGACTGCCCCGTCACGGCGATGGAATCGAAGCTATCGGTGGCAAGGTACAGACCCACACTCATCAGCAAAACGGCGGGCTCGTAACTCATAACCTGCAACAGCTCGCGGTCAGCGCCAACCTGGGCAAACGGGCTTTGCGTCGAGGCGGACGCCAACACCACAAAGATCGCGGCGAGCGTCACCATAAAAGCGCACAGCAGCGTGTTGGAACCCGACACAAAGATACCGCCGCCCACCACGGTAAAGATGAGCGCGCACGCCATATAGGTATCGTCCATGGTGTTTACGCTGGCGGGGGCCTTGCGCAGCAGCTTGGCAACATCGTAGAAGGGCTGCAGCAGGCGCGGGCCCACGCGGCCCTGCATGCGGGCCGAAAGTTTGCGGTCAACGCCGTCGATCAGGCCACCAACCAAAGGCGCCAGCAAGGCAAACGCCACGGTGCCAATAAATATGCCCACGACGCCCGAACCTTCAAAATACTTGCCGCGCAGCACCGAGGGCGCGCTCATGGCAAGCCGCTCGGGCCCAATCCACGCGCAACACAGCAGCGCAAACAAGATAATGCCGCAGCACACGACGCTGCCCGCGGGGCCAATACGCTTCTCGCCAAGGGCGTCCTCCGAGTACCAATTGCGCTTTTCGGCCTTCACCTCGCGTCCCATCGAGCCGCGGAAATGGCGATATTTGTCGGTTCCCACGCCCGAAAGATATACGTTTACGTGCGGTTTGTTGCTCACGCGGAATGAAGTCAGCAGCACCACGGCGATAAACGCCACGATAACCACCATCAGATACATGGAGTCCTTGCCAATAACGTACGGCACGCGGCCAAACACCATGGCCAGGTAAGGCGACACCAGACCGCTCGAGATAACCGGGAACGCCACGCAGCACAGAATCAGCAGCGCGGCGATGGTGTTGAGCGCCATCCATTCGGTCTTATGGACATTGACTTCAACGTTTTGAGCCGTGGGGTCGACGCCCGAAAGCTTGGCAAGCCACTTGCCCCAGAAGAAGAACGTCGCGGCCGAGCCAAAGGCAAGCACCATGATCATGAGCACGTTGCCGGTCTGTGCGAACGCCACCAGGGCGCCCCACTTGGACACGAGCATGCCAAACGGCGCCACAAACATGCCCATGATGCCCAGCATCATCAGGCGCGTCAGGTGCGGCATGCGGCTAAACATACCGTCCATGTCCTCAATATTGCGGCTGCCGATATGATGCTCGGCGGTGCCCACGCACAGGAATAGCAGCGACTTGGCCACGGTGTGGAACAGGATTAGGAAGATGGCGGCCCATACGGCCTCGGGCGCGCCGACACCCAAGCAGGCGCTGATAAGGCCCAAGTTGGAGATGGTGGAGTACGCGAGCACGCGCTTGGCGTTGCTCTGCGAGATGGCCATGAGGGCGGCGAGCAAAAACGTGATGGCACCCACACTCGTGACCATGAAGCCGGTCACGGGATAGATGGCATAGAGCGGGCTCAGCTTGACCATCAGGAACACGCCGGCCTTGACCATGGTGGACGAGTGCAGTAGGGCGCTCGTAGGAGTGGGGGCAACCATAGCACCGAGCAACCAGGTATGGAACGGCATCTGCGCGGCCTTGGTGAGTGCGGCGAGCGACAGCAGAACGACCGGCATCACCAGCAGCGCGGACTGCGCGGTACCGGCGCCGGCAAGCTCGATCATGCCCGAGATGGTCAGCGGCATGCCGCTAAGGTGCAAGAACATAAGGCCCGCCAAAAACGCGATGCCGCCCAGCATGTTGAGGATGATCTGAGTGAAGGCGTTTTTGATGGCCTCGGGCGTGCGCGTGTAGCCAATCATAAGGAACGAGCACACGGTGGTGATTTCCCAACCGCAGAACAGCCACTCCAGGTTGTCGCTCGTCACGATGACGAACATGGCCGAGAGGAACAGGAACATGAGCGCCAGGAACTGCGGGCGTCGGTCGGGTGCGGTCTGCCCGCGCAGCGCGGCCTCGTGCTCGTCGTGGGCCTGGAAGTCCTTCATGTAGCCCAGGGCATACACGCAGATAAGGCTACCGACGATGCCGACGGCAAGGACCATGATCACACTCATGTAGTCTAGGTAGAGCGGCGTCGCCGTGACGGCTTCGGCCGCGCGCAGCGTCATGGCTGCAAAGACGAGCGAGCCCACCAGCTGGACTATGCCGAGCACCGTGGTGAGCGCGTTCCTATATTTGTACGCGTTGTACAGGATGACGGCACACAGGATGACATCGATGGCGGAGCTGATGATGGAGAGCACGTGCGAGGTGCCGGGAGCAACCTCAAAGCTCTGCGGGCCGTGCCAAAAAACATGACGGCGACTACAACTGTCACCGCCATAATGATGCCAGAGCCTACAAGCCCTACCGCGTCACGGGCTCGGTCACCGCGCGCAAGCAGCATGCCCAGCGCCGGTACCAGCGGAAACAGGGTAAGGAAATACAGTAGCGTCATACCATCACTCCCCCATGCCAAAACGCTGCAACTGTTTAACGTTATAGCTCAATTAAGGAGTAGCAGCGGCGGGTTTTCGGTCAACTGGGGAGTTTTAGGCGTACGGGGTAAGGGCACGTCCGCTTTGGAGCAGGGGGCGACGTTTCCTTACCACAGCGACGGGCGCGCGGGCCACCGCGTGCGGCTTACTGGCCACTTTGGAGGATGTCCCAATAGGCTCGCGGCGGTCCGAAAAGTTGGCGCGGCAAGAAAAATGCGCCTCGTGGGCGCACCATCCCGTTTGCTATTCCATCTTTTTAACGCGCGGCTTGCGACCGCGCGGCTTATCGACCAGTGCGGACTCACCGCTCTCGCGGTACTGACGGCACCAAGCCTTGACCGAAGACTCGCTGGGAATCTTGTGCTTGATCATGGCCTCGCGAACCGTCAAGCCGTTTTCCAGACGGTCCTTAACCACAGCGAGCTTTACGTCGTACGAATAGGTGTGATGATGCGAACCGGCATTGAGAACGGCGTCGGCACCGCCCACGGCGTACGCGCGGGCCCACTGACGAGCCGTGGCCTGGGGAATGCCAAGCTCCGCGGCGAGGGCGCGATGACCGACCCCCTCTTGGAGGATCTCGACGGCGCGCTGCCTAACCTCGGGCGCATGCGTGCGAGTCCTAGTTGCTTCCGACATACCTGCCACTTCTTAGCCTTAACCGTTAATCTGCCTTCTTACGTGCATGTTAGATAGTAGCATTTTGCTGTTCGCGCGTAGCAGTTAATTGAAAATAGCAACGGCGTCATCTGGGCATTTGCTATTAATTTGCGACATTTCTTTACGTTTAATTTACGCAGCTAGTTAGCCCGCAGCTCATTGATGGTGTTTTACCAGCCAGATTGATTTCTTTTTGTTTCGCTTGGTATGGTTTTCATAATTATTAACCCCTCAGCCTCTGAGCTAGCATGTCAGTCTTCCGCTTACTTTCCAGCTTTCTACTTAACTTTCCAGCTTTCTACCCAGCTTTCCAGCTTTCCACCTAACTTTCCAGCTTTCTTTCCAGCTTTCCACCTTAGGTGTTAAGTTAAGTGGAAAGTTGGAAAGATGATGGGAAGTCGGAAAAGCTAAAACGCCTTTCTCCAGCGACGGCTGGACAGTTAGTTCAGATACGTATTTTTCTATGCTGATAAAGCTGCGCTATGGTCCCCGGAGAGGGTTCTTTGGCGACTCATTGCACGCAAATCGAGCCCAGATGGCTACCGAACCCTAGTTTTGAGCCCCTTTCTTCCCCAAAACGAGCGCCGGATGCGCCTACTGCGGTCTGGAATTATACGTATCTGAACTAACTGTCCAGCGGAGTCCAAGACTGGGATCGCGCAGATCAGAACCACCCTTAAAAAGGGTGGTTTGCTCTTAGGGTATAACCCACGGGCCC
>UREM01000006.1 GCA_900546775.1 uncultured Collinsella sp.
AAAGGGCGGAGGCGGGGCATGCCCCGCCTCTTACACCACATCTCTGTGCGCTACCTTACGAGGCTCCTCCTTTTGTGTTTTGGGGCACGGTTTTGGATCCTGTGGGCAAAAAATGCCAAATATGAGTACTGTTGCAAAATGAGTGCCATATCTATCGGCCGGTTTTGAGCAAAAATGGGCTCAAAATCAATTTATCTAACCCCCTTGAAGGGAGTTTGATGGCTTTCAGCCTCTTCGAATCGCTCAAAGTAGGCAATTTGCTCTCGATTTTGCTGCTACTAAATTGGTGACAGTACTCATATTTGCCACTTTTTGACCACGGGGTATCCGGAGGGGCTCTCGACAAGCATCTAACGGTACAATAACTACCACGTGGCTGGGTTTGCCAGCCGAATGAGCGATACCGCGGGAGGGGACATGGTCGAGTTTACAAAGACGATTAAAGATCCGTTGGGACTGCATGCCCGCCCGGTTGCGCTGCTCTACGACATCATTGCCAAACATCGTAGCGACGTGTCGGTCAGCATCGGCGACCGCCATACCGACGGTCGCGACGTGATGGGCCTCATGGCTCTCTACGGCGAGTGCGGCGAGGACATCATCTTCCGCGTTTCGGGCGTGGATGAGGCCTCCTGCGTCACGTCGATCAGAAACCTCTCCCTCTAAACGCAACAATGTGACAAAGGGGCTGTCCCCTTGTCACACCTGTTTCATATGGGAAACTTTTTCGAAAACTGAATAGGGACCCTTTCCAAAAAGTTAACCACGTGCTAGTTTACTGTAGCGAACATAGACGTGGTTAACTTTTGCTGCGTCGATGTTGAGGACGAACTGACGTTAGGAGCACACTCATGTCTTGCGGACCGCAGATGCCGGCCATGCCGCTTTCGATGGTGAAAGCGGGCGAAACCGTGCACGTGTCTCGTGTAAAGGGCAATGAGGACATGAAGCACCACCTCAAGGACCTCGGCTTTGTCGAGGGCAGTGAGGTTCACGTGGTGAGCTCGAGTGGCGCCAATATCATCGTCACCGTGCTGGGCGCACGCTTTGGTATCGATACCAAGGTCGCCATGCACATCATGACCGTCGGTTAGTCCGCAGCATTTCATTAAAACCGAAAGGGGGACAAGAGGATGAAGACGTTGGGTGACGTTAAGGTGGGCGAGAGCTCTACCATCGTCAAGCTTCACGGCGAGGGCGCGCTTCGCCGTCACCTTATGGACCTGGGCCTCATCAAGGGCACTTCGTTCAAGGTCGTTAAGGTTGCACCGCTCGGAGATCCGGTCGAGATCAACGTGCGCGGCTACGAGCTTTCCATCCGCAAGGAGGAGGCTGCCGTCGTCGAGGTCCAGTAAGGGCCCGCGGCAACTATTTATGCAGATAAAGTTAGGTTTTTCTAACTTAAATTTGCAATGTTGAAGCACATTATCCAGCCCGTGCGGAGAAAGCAGCGCGGGCACACAAGGAAGAAGGATTGAATGGCGGATTCTCAGATCCATGTCGCGCTGGCGGGTAACCCCAACTGCGGCAAGACCACGCTTTTCAACCTGATCACCGGCGCCAACGGCTACGTTGGCAACTGGCCCGGCGTCACGGTTGAGAAAAAGGAAGCCAAGCTCCTGAGTGACAAGAACGTCACGATTACGGACCTCCCCGGCATCTACTCGCTTTCCCCCTACAGCCCCGAGGAGCAGTGCTCGCGCGACTACCTCATGAGCGGCGAGCCCGATGTGGTCGTCCAGGTTGTCGATGCCACCAACCTCGAGCGCAACCTATACCTGGCGCTTCAGGTCATCGAGACCGGCCTGCCTGTGGTCGTCGCCCTCAACATGGCCGACTTGGTCGAGAAGAACGGCGACAAGATCGACACGGACAGGCTCTCCAAGAAGCTCGGCTGCCCGGTCATGATGATCTCGGCCCTTAAGAACAAGGGTATCAAGGAGCTGTTCGAGCAGGTTAAGAAGTCTGCTGCTTCCAAGGGCCAGGTGCCGGAGCACAAGTTCGATTCCTCCATTGAGGATGTCCTGACGCACATCGAGAACAACCTGCCGGCGAGCGTTCCCGCCAACAAGCGTCGCTACTACGCTGTCAAGCTGTTTGAGCGCGACGCGGACGCCTGCAAGCTTATCAACCTCACCAAGGAGAAGGCCGCTCGCGTTGAGCAGCTGGTTGCCCAGTGCGAGCAGGATTGCGACGACGACGCCGAGTCCATCATCACCGGCGAGCGCTATGGCGTCATTGCCCACATCATCGACGAGTGCATGACCAAGGCTCCTGCCAAGATGAGCACCTCCGAGAAGATCGACCGCGTGGTTACCAACCGTATCCTGGGCCTGCCGATCTTTGTGGTCATCATGTTCTGCGTGTACTACATCGCCGTTTCTACCCTGGGCGGCACGGTGACCGACTTCACCAACGACCAGCTCTTCGGCACCGACGGTTGGTACGTGCTCGGTCAGGGTCGCGATGCGTATGATGCGGCTGTCGAGGCTGTGGGTGAGGACGCTGCCGATTCGATTGACCCGGCGGAGTACGGCCCCTATGTCCCGGGTATCACCACCGTGGTGCACGACGCCCTCGTGGCGGGCGGCACCGAGGACGGTGGCCTGGTCGATTCGCTGGTCTGCGATGGTATCGTCGGCGGCCTGGGCGCCATCTTTGGCTTTGTGCCGCAGATGTTCCTGCTCTTTGTGATGCTGTCTTTCCTGGAGGACTGCGGCTACATGGCGCGCGTCGCCTTCATCATGGACCGCGTGTTCCGCCGCTTTGGCCTGTCCGGTAAGTCGTTCATCCCGATGCTCGTGTCCTCGGGTTGCGGCGTCCCCGGCGTCATGGCCACCAAGACCATCGAGAACGAGAAGGACCGCCGTATGACGGTCATGACCACCACGTTTATTCCCTGTGGCGCTAAGCTGCCGATCATTGCCCTGCTCATGGGTTCCATCATCGGCGATTCTTCCACCACCGCCGCGTGGATCAGCCCGCTCTTCTACTTCCTGGGCGTCTTTGCCGTCATTGCTTCGGGCCTCATGCTCAAGAAGACCAAGCTCTTCGCCGGTCGCCCGACGCCGTTTGTTATGGAGCTTCCTGCCTACCACTTCCCGGCGATCCGTTCTTGGGCGCTGCACGTGTGGGAGCGCTGCTGGGCCTTTATCAAGAAGGCCGGTACGGTCATCTTCGCGTCCACCGTCGTCGTTTGGTTCCTCTCCAACTTTGGCAGCTACAACGGTTCCTTTGGCTTCCTGCCTGCGATGGACGGCATCCCCGAGGAGTTCATGGATTACTCCGTGCTCGCCATGCTCGGCAACCTGGTCGCTTGGATCTTCGCCCCGCTCGGCTTTAGCACCTGGCAGGCCACCGCGCTGACCGTCTCCGGCCTCGTGGCTAAGGAGAATGTCGTCGCTACCGCCGGCTCGCTGCTCTCCGTCGCCGATGCTGGCGAGACCGACCCGAGCCTGTGGACCGCGTTTGCGGGCATGTTCCCCACCATGGGTGCTTGCGTGGCCTTTGGTGCCTTCAACCTGCTGTGCGCTCCGTGCTTTGCCGCCATGGGCACTATCCGCAACCAGATGGACTCCGGCAAGTGGACCGCGATTGCCATCGGCTACGAGTGCGCCTTCGCTTGGGTGATCGGCCTGTTCATCAACCAGTTCTACAACCTGTTTGTGTTGGGCCAGTTTGGTATTTGGACGATTGTAGCCATCGTGCTGCTGGTTGCGATGCTCTTCCAGATCTTCCGTCCCATGCCCAAGCATGCATGGACCGACGAGGACGAGACCAACACTGCTTCCGCCGCAGTTTCCGCTTAAGTCCGAATAAGGATTAGCCCCTTTCCACGAGCCCGGGTGTCCCAGCGACACTCGGGCTTTTTGGTGAGGGAGATGTGGCGTTTCCGCAGATAAAACCGACCAAAATATACCTGTCCCTTTTTGGCAGGTGGAGAATGGGGTAAAGTAAGTGGTGGTTAACTAGAGGAGGCTTGCTATGGCACCTATCGATATTGTTGTACTGGCTGTTATCGGCATTGCGTTTGTCGCCGTGTGCGTGCGCATTTATCGCAAGGGCACCTGCGCCGACTGCGCTCAAGGTGGCGTTTGCACAGGACATTGCTCCAACAAAAAGACCTGCGCCGCACTTAAGGGCGTAGACAAAATCGCCGAAGACTTGGGCCGCGGTATCAAATAAAGGTCCAGGCACCCAAGCGTCCCGCGAGCATCCGTTCGCGGGGCGCTTTGCACATTTGGGGGAGAGCGCGGCGAGTTGAAGAGTGATTTTGGGGTATCGTTACCTGTACTGTTAATTGGCAACTTATCTATAACGGAGTAACCCCATGAGCGCTCGCGTAACCATGAAGGACATAGCCGCCGAGCTTGGCGTTTCCATCAATACCGTGCATAAGGCCCTGACGGGCAAGGCCGGCGTGAGCGAATCCGTGCGTGCCAAGGTGAATGCCAAGGCCGAGGCCATGGGCTACCATCGCAACACAAGTGCCTCAAGCCTGCGGCGCAAGGATATCAACCTGGTGTTTTGCCTGCCCCGCGCATCGCGCGAGGGGGCGTACTTTTTCCGTTACCTTTGGGAAGGCTGCAACCGCTTTGAGCAGGAGGTCATCGATCAGGGCATTACGGTTGAGCGCGTAGAATTTGGCGTGGGCGGCTACGCCGATGCGCTCGAGCAGATTGATGAGCGTCTGCAGGTAGGCGAGAAGATTGACGGTCTGCTTGCCTATGTTCCGGGCGATGACCGTGCAACCGAACTCTTGAGGCAGATTGCCGAGGCGGGTGTGGCGATCGAGCTCGTCGACGGCGACCGACCGCACCTCGATCGCCTGGGTGCCAGTCTGGCGGACTATTCCGCGGCGGGCAGTCTTATGGCAGAGCAGGCGGCTAACCTGGTCCACGCTTCTGGGGCTGACGCCCGCGTGCTCCTGTTGGCGGGCGACCCTTATACCGACTCGCACTATCTGACCGCCCGCGCCTTTCATAATTACCTGCGCGAGCACGATATTCCATGGCGGGTTGAGGACCTTGCCGGTGCCCATGCGCAAGTCAAACAGCTCGAGCGCGAGCTTGAGCAGCGCTTGAGTGCGCCGGATGCTCCCGAGCTCATCTGTAGCGTTTTTGCCGTTGGTTCCGAGGTGGTCGCTGACGCGCTTGTTTCGAGCGGCAAGGCCGGCAAGGTCATGGTGATCGGCAACGACCTGTTCCCCGAGAGCGCCCTGGCCTTACGCCGTGGCATTTTTACCAATATCGTCTATAAGGACCCGGTGAGCTTGGCCTACCGTGGTGCCAAGACCTTGGGCGAGTATTTGCTGTGGGGTAAAACTCCGGCGGAGCCCGTGCAGAAGGGTGCTGTGGAGATGGTGTTTGCCAGCAACGTCGACCGCTACTGCGAGCTTGCGGGAATTTAGCCGTTTGGTCAGGTACCCCCTCTTGCGACGTGCATTTTTTGGAGTATTCAGCAATGGCGTGTTCCGAAAGAGGCTCAGAACGACTGTTTTAAGTGCCTCCGATGGCGTAAATCGCCATCGGAGGCACTTTTTTATGCCGATCGGGCGCGATATGCGCATCAAATAGGGCGTCGAGGACGGTGCGCAGTACGCCCCGATGCTGAATATTCCCAAAAATGTACGCCGAGACATGACCCACCTGAGCAAAAACGCCCAGGTTCGGTGTTCGGGGACGTTAGTCCATCCGCAATGCATGCGTGTCACGGCTCCAACAACCGTTGAACGGACAAAATCGACCGTTCACCCCATGGTGGTTAGGTGAACGTTCACCTTTTAAGTCGCAATGAATTAGTATAGTGAACGTTCACCTAGAGGATAACGAGCGCATCGTGCGCCCGCTCCGCCAACAAAGGGGTTGTTTGATGAAAAACTTCATGGACGATCAGGATTTCCTGCTGAGCACCAAGACCGGCGAGGAGCTGTTCCACAACTTTGCCGAGGGCATGCCCATCGTCGACTACCACTGCCACATTTCTCCCAAGGAGATCTGGGACGACAAGCGTTTTGAGAACATCACCGAGGTTTGGCTGGGCGGTGACCACTACAAGTGGCGCCTGATGCGTGCCAACGGCGTCGACGAGCGCTTCATTACCGGCGATGCCCCTGCTCGCGAGAAGTTTCAGAAGTGGGCCGAGACCCTGGGCCGTTGCGTGGGCAACCCCGTCTTTGAGTGGAGCCACCTGGAGCTTAAGCGTTACTTTGGCTACGAGGGCGTCCTGAACGGCAAAACCGCTCAGGAGGTCTGGGACCTTGCCAACGCCAAGCTCGCCGAGGCCAGCTTTACCTGCCGCAACCTCATCAAGCAGTCCAACGTCCGCATGATTTGCACTACCGACGACCCCGCCGACAGCTTTGAGTGGCACAAGAAGATTGCCGCCGACGACAGTTTTGACGTTCAGGTCGTTCCCGCCATGCGCCCCGATGCCGCCCTGCGCATCGAGCGTGGCCAGGAGTTCGCCGACTACTGCAAGCATCTCTCCGAGGTTGCCGGCATTGAGATCAGCGACTTCGAGGGCATGAAGGCCGCCATCTCCAAGCGCTACGACGTCGCCCATGAGCTGGGCTGCCGCGCTTCCGACCACGCGCTCGACTACGTTATGTACGCTCCGGCTACCGCCGACGAGATCGAGGCCATCTTTGCCAAGGGCCTTGCCGCCGAGCCGCTTACCGAGGACGAGGTCCTCAAGTACAAGACGGCCTTTATGCAGTTCGTCGCCGGCGAGTATGTCCGCCTTGGCTGGGCCATGCAGCTGCACTTTGGCTGCAAGCGTGACAACAACCGCGCTATGTTCGCCAAGCTCGGTCCCGATACCGGCTACGACTGCATCTCCAACTACACGCCGTCCGACCAGCTGGCCGATTTCCTCAACTCCATCCAGGAGGCCACGGGTCTGCCCAAGACCATTCTGTACAGCCTGAACCCCATCGACAACACCATGATCGATACCGTGATGGGCTGCTTCCAGGAGGCTCCGACCGCCGGTAAGATCCAGAACGGCTCTGCCTGGTGGTTCAACGACAACGAGATCGGTATGCGCGAGCAGCTCACGGCTCTGGCTAACGAGGGCGTGCTGGGCAACTTTGTGGGCATGCTTACCGATTCCCGCTCCTTCCTGTCCTACCCGCGTCACGAGTACTTCCGTCGCGTGCTGTGCGGCGTGATCGGCGAGTGGGTCGAGCAGGGCAAGTATCCGGCCGACATGGAGCTGCTGGGAGCCATCGTGCGCGACATCAGCTACAACAACGCGGTCCGCTACTTTGGCTTTGACCTGGATACCGTCGAGGCCTAAACCCGCATCGAATCACACCGAACTCGGGAGCGCCGTTGCCACACGCGGCGCCCCCGTTTTGCCTGCACGCTAACGGCTATCTAAGGAGAGACATAGATGGAGAACATCAGCTACGAGACGCTCGAGAAGATCGGCTACAAGGGCTACCTGCTGCCCAAGGACGCGCCCGAGAAGGTTTTGCAGTTTGGCGAGGGCAATTTCCTGCGCGCCTTTGTCGACCGCTTCTTTGACATGGGCAACGAGGCAAGCGGCTGGAACGGCAAGGTTGTCATGGTGCAGCCCATCAGTGGCGCCTTTGGCTTTGCCGATGGCATCAATGCCCAGGACGACCTGTACACCGTGCTGGTGCGCGGCAAGGAGAACGGCAACACGGTCGACGAGTCTCGTGTGATCAGCGCCTGCAGCCGCTGCCTCAATCCGTATCGCGAGGACGACTACCGCGCCATGATGGAGGTCGCCGTCTCCGACGATTTGGAGATTATCGTCTCCAACACCACCGAGGCCGGCATTGCCTACGATCCGTCTTGCAAGGCCGACGACATGCCGCCCGCGAGCTTCCCCGCCAAGCTTGCCCAGGTGCTCCACACCCGCTGGGCCGCCGGCAAGCCGGGCGTCATCGTGCTCGCCTGCGAGCTCATCGACCATAATGGCGAGGAGCTGCTGCGCATCATGAACCAGTACGTGAGCGACTGGGGCTGGGAGGACGAGTTTGCGCAGTGGATGGCCAACGACTGCACCGTCTGCACCACGCTCGTCGACACTATCGTCCCCGGCCGCATCCGCGACCCCAAGGAGGTCGCTGCCGTGGCCGAACGCCTGGGCTACGAGGATCCCTTCCTGGCCGTGCGCGAGCCCTTCCAGATGTGGGGCATCCAGGGCGACGAGTCGCTTGCCGAGAAGCTTCCCTTCGTGAAGGCCGGCCTGCCGGGTGTCTTTGTGACCCCCGATGTCACCCCGTACAAGAAGCGCAAGGTCCGCATCCTCAACGGCGCCCACACCGCCTTTGTTCCGGGCTCCTGGGTTGCCGGCTTTGACATCGTGCGCGATTGCATGCACGACGAGACCGTCCGTGGCTTCATGAACACCATGCTCTACGACGAGGTCATCCCGACGCTTGCCGCCGACCTGGACGTCGAGGACTGCAAGGCCTTTGCTGCCGCCGTCGAGAACCGCTTCGACAACCCGTTTATCGACCACGCGCTGCTCTCCATTTGCCTCAACTCAACCGCCAAATGGCGTGCTCGCGACCTGCCCACGCTCAAGGACTATGTTGCCGAGACCGGCAACCTGCCCAAGTGCCTGGCGACGAGCCTCGCTACGCTCATTGCCTTCTATACGCAGGAGCTCGTTGCTCGCGAGGGTGACGGCCTGCACCTGCGCCGCGCCGACGGCACCGAGTACACCGCTCAGGACGATGCCTTCGTGCTCGACTTCTACGCCGCCCACGCCGGTGCAGACGATGCCGAGCTGGTGCACGACGTGCTCAGCAACGAGCAGATGTGGGGCGAGGACCTTACGCAGATCGCCGGCCTTGAGGAGTTTGTCGTCAACGCGCTTGCCGTTGTGCGCGCCGAGGGCGCCAAGCAGGCCTTCGCCATCGCCCAGGCCTAAATCCTTCTGTGCGCGCGCCGGGCAACTGGCGGGCGCCCGCTGACTTCTGCTCAACCTGTAGGGTTAGGACCATTTGTAATGAACACTATCCAGATCAATCCGGCCGATAACGTGATCGTCGCGCTGTCGCCGCTTGCCAAGGGCACCGCCGTCGCGGTTCCCGGGGTGGGCGAGGTCGTTGCCGCGGAGGATATTCCGCAGGGCCACAAGATGGCCGTGCGTGCCATTGCGGCGGGGGAAGACGTCGTCAAGTACGGTCTTCCTATCGGTCACGTGACGGGCGACATCCAGCCCGGTCAGTGGCTTCATACGCATAACGTCAAGACCAACCTTTCGGGCGAGGTCGAGTACGCTTACAACCCGACGCATCCGGTCGTTGAACTGGTTGAGCCCGAGACCTTTATGGGCTTCCGCCGCGCTGACGGCCGCGCCGCCACGCGCAACGAGCTGTGGATCATTCCCACGGTCGGCTGCGTCAACGAGGTCGCACGTGCCATGTGCGAGCAGGCTCAGGATCTGGTCGAGGGCTCGCTGGAGGGCGTTTACTACTTCCCGCATCCCTTTGGCTGCTCGCAGACCGGTGCCGACCATGCCCAGACGCGCCGTCTGCTGGTGGCGCTCTCGCGTCACGCAAACGCTGCGGGTGTGCTGTTCCTGTCCCTCGGTTGCGAAAACTGCACGCACCAGCAGGTACTCGACGAGCTCGGTGACTTCGATCGCGAGCGCGTTCGATTCCTCGCCTGCCAGGATGTAGCCGACGAGCAGGTCGAGGGTCACAAGATCCTGTCCGAGCTTGCCGACCTGGCCAAGCAGGCCAAGCGTGAGCCCATTCCTGCCTCCGAGCTGGTCATTGGCCTTAAGTGCGGCGGCTCTGACGGTCTTTCGGGCATTACCGCCAACCCCACGATCGGTCGCGTGAGCGATATGGTTGTCGCCCGCGGCGGCACGTCGGTGCTCACCGAGGTTCCCGAGATGTTTGGCGCGGAGAGCATTCTGCTCGATCGCTGTGAGAGCCAGGACGTCTTTAACGCAGCTGCCGACATGCTCAACGGCTTTAAGGACTACTTTATCAGCCACGGCGAGGTCGTCTATGAGAACCCGAGCCCCGGCAACAAGGATGGCGGCATTACCACGCTCGAGGACAAGAGCTGCGGCTGCGTGCAAAAGGGCGGATCTGCCCCCATCGTCGACGTGCTGCCGTATGCCGGTCAGGCTACCAAGCATGGCCTGAACATGCTGTGCGGCCCGGGTAACGACATGGTATCCACCACGGCCCTGACGGCTGCCGGCTGCCACGTAATCCTGTTCTCGACCGGCCGCGGCACGCCGTTTGGCGCACCGGCGCCTACACTCAAGGTGTTCACCAACCAGCGTCTGTGCGACCACAAGGCCAACTGGATGGACTTTAACGCCGGCGTGGTCGCCACGGGCGAGCGTACGCTCGACGAGGCTGCCCACGACCTGTACCAGCTGGTGCTAGAGACGGCGAGCGGCAAGCTTACGAGTGCCGAGCGCCGCGGCTGTCACGAGATCAGCATCTGGAAGGACGGCGTCTGCCTGTAGCGGTAAATGGGTTCGCATAGGGCGCTATTGACCATGGCCCCGTCGGGAGTGTTCCCGGCGGGGCCATGTTTGTTCTGTCTGTTCGGGCGTGTCTTCCTGAGGGTACGGGAGCGGCGAAAACAATAAACGTTCACCTAATCGACCTCAAATTTAAACCCACTCAATACCCATGTAATCGTGATTTTTTTCAAGTCAGATGTCCGTTTAACGGCAAAAAACGACCGTTCAAGGATAATATACAAGTGAACGTTCACCTATCATACGCAATCGCGCATAATCTAGCTAAACGTTCACCCTACGAGTGGGCGATATGCAGACAGACATCGGTATGGACTCCAATGTCTTGTTACAAGACAATCGAGAAAAGAGAGGGAGCTCGATGACTAACAAGATCGGTAAAAAGCGCAAGATCACATTCTGGACGCGCTTGGGCTTTGGTATGGGCGGCATGCTCAACTCCGGTGCCCTGAGCTTTACGCACAGCTACATGGTGCTGTTCCTGTCCACGGAGTGCGGTCTGTCCGCAGGCGAGGCTGCGCTGATCAGCTCGTTCGCCATCTATCTCAACGCCATTCTGTGCCCGCTCATGGGCTTTGTGGCCGATAACTTCTACGCTACCAAGATCGGCCGCATCTTTGGCCGCCGCCGTTTCTGGATTTTGCTGGCTATCCCGATGATGGTCGCCGAGCCGCTCATCTTTGTGGCTACGCCGTTTGGTTTCCCGTACTACTTTGTGTTGTACCTGATCTACAACGTCGCGTACACGTTCTGCACCGCCAACCTGTCGCCGCTTACCATCGAGATGACCGATGACTTCAAGGAGCGTACGTACCTCACCGGCTACAAGCACCTCTTTGGTAACGCCGCCGGCTTCCTGATGGCAGCACTCGTCGGCTTTGGCTTTGGCACCTTCGGCGAGACCAACCCGTTCAGCTACTTCATTATTGCTACGATTAACGCTTCGGTCATGGCAATCTCGCTGCTGTGCGTGTACCTGTCCACGTGGGAGCACACCCCCGAGGAGGTCGCTCAGGAGAAGATCGAGAGCGTCGGCGAGGGTATCAAGAAGTTTTTCATCGACGTTATCTCTACCTTCCGCAACAAGTCCTTCCGCAAGGTCCTGTATGCGCAGGTCTCCACGAAGCTCGCCGCTGCCTGCTGGTCTGCGTGCCTGTCCTTCTTCATCGTCTACTGTCTGCAGATTCCTAAGTCCTACGAGTCCGTGATGGAGATGCCCGGCAAGGTTGTCGCTATCGTCTGCACCGCCATCTGGGTCGCCCTCATGGCCAAGAAGGGCTTCCACAAGTCTTGGTACCTGGCAAACGTCGGTTGCGCCGCGTGCATCATCGCCTACAACTACTTCGCCTTTGGTCAGATTAACGGCACCTCCACGGTCGCCATCGCCATGATCGCCTACCCCATCATCTTCGCCATCTGGAAGTTCTTCTACGTTGGCTTCCAGTATCTGCCCGATGTTCTGCTCAACTACATCCCCGATGTCGATGAGCTCATCACCCTGCGTCGTCGCGAGGGCATCTACAGCTCCGCACAGCAGCTCTGCCAGCAGATCGCCCAGGCTGTTGCCGTCAACGTATGGGCTATCGTCCTTGCTGCCTCCGGCTTCATTCAGACCGCCGGCAACAGCGACGCCGTGACCCAGCCCGCCACCGTGCCTCTGTACATCTGCGGCTACATGCTCATCGGCTGCGCCGGCTTCTTCCTGCTCGCGGCCGTCCTTGCCCGCGGCATCAAGATTGACAAGGAGCAGTGCGACATCCTTTGCGACGAGATCCACCGTGTCAAGGAGGGTGGCAAGATGGCCGACGTCAAGCCCGAGGTCAAGGCGCTTTGCGAGGAGCTCTCCGGCTTTAAGTACGAGGACTGCTTCGCCCACAACAATGTTGGCTTCCAGGACGGCAGCGTAATTCCCGCCGAGTAGGGCAGGCGCATCGTCCAAACCACAGGGCCGTGCCACCGGAGATCCACCGGCGGGTACGGCCCTTTTTTAAAAACGAGTAGTATGAACTTCTGATTACATTTGAGGGAGAGACCCATGGAGACGAACGTTATCTGGCGCAATGCCCGCGCGGCTGTTATCGAGCTCGACGATGGCGGCTACTTTACCTGTGCCGATACGTGGGAGATCTTTGTCAACGATGAGCCCGCCGGTACCACGAATACGGTCGAGACCTATGTCGATGGCCTGACCCCCGGCAAGCGCAACCTGATCCGCTTTGTCTGCGGCGAGCGCGAGTTGAGCGTAGGCGTCACCACGCCGGCGGAGCCCTTTACCATCAACGTTCGCGACTGCGGAGCCAAGGGCGATGCCGAGCACGATGACACCACCAACATTCAGGCTGCCATCATGGCCTGCCCCAAGGGCGGGCGCGTGCTGATCCCCGCCGGCAACTACCGCATCAAGTCCCTCTTCCTTAAGAGCAATATCAACATCGAGCTTGCCGAGGGCGCGGTGCTGCTGGCCCGTCACGACCGCGCGGCGCTTGCCTACATTCCGGGCACGGTCACGGGCGACGAGGGCGCCGGGTACGCCGGCACCGATATGCTGCCCCTGGGCCGTTGGGAGGGCGAGAGCTTCTCGACCTACTGTTCGACCTTTACGGGCCTGAGCGTGCACGACGTGTGCATCTATGGCCGCGGCGCCATCGACGGCCAGACCGATTTTGCCGAGGACAACTGGTGGAACAAGGACTTTAAGAACATCTTCCGTCCCGAGGAGGGCCGCGAGATCGCCCGCCCGCGCATGATCTTCCTGTCCGAGTGCGAAAACGTGAGTCTTGCCGGCTTTACCGTGCGCAACAGCCCGGCGTGGAATATCCATCCCATTCTGTGCGAGCACGTCGATGCCCTGTGCCTGTCCATCGAGGGTCCCAAGAACTCCCACAACACCGACGGTTTCGATCCCGAGAGCTGCGGTTTTGTCCGCATCCTTGGCTGTCAGTTCTCGGTGGGCGACGACTGCATCGCCATCAAGAGCGGCAAACTGGGCATTGAACCCGAGCTCCGTCCCGCCACGCACGACGTGCTGATCTCGCACTGCTACATGCACGACGGCCACGGCGCCGTGGTGCTGGGATCCGAGGCCGCCGGCGGCATCAAGGACCTCACCGTGAGCAAGTGCCTCTTTGAGCGCACCGACCGCGGCCTGCGCGTCAAGACACGCCGCGGACGCGGCAAGGACGCCGTCAACGAGGGCATCACCTTCGAGCACATTCGCATGGATAAGGTGCTCACGCCCTTCGTGGTCAACTCGTTCTACTTCTGCGACAAGGACGGCAAGACCGACTACGTGCAGTCTCGCGAGGCGCTGCCCGTCGACGACCGTACGCCCGGCTTTGGCGCCACGACGTTTTGCGATATCGAGGCCACCAACTGCCATGCGGCCGCGGCCTATATCACGGGCCTTCCCGAGAGCAAGGTGACGCGCCTGACGTTCCAGGATGTCTATGTGACCTTTGCCGCCGATGCCGAGCCCTTTGTGCCGGCCATGGCCTGCGGCGTGGAGCCCATGGTGCGCCAGGGCATCATCGCGCAGAACGTGAAAGTCCTCGACCTGCAGAACGTGCGCATCGAGGGTCAGGATGGCGACGAGCTGCAGCTGCAAAACGTCGACAAGGTTATCCGCGCGTAGGGTAGTGCTCCTGCACAAGTGAATACGGCATGTTGAGGCGTGCGACGGTCGGGTCTGCCCGGCTGTCGCACGCAATCTATAGGTGCCGGCATTGCATGGTGGGTGTTCTGTGACAGAAAGCGTAATGACAGATGAGTGGTAAAGAGCAGCTCTTTGAGGTATCGCTCGAACGCGAAGGCGCGTATCGCAGCATTTCGGCGGCGCTCGAGGCGGCGGAGCGGTGTGTGCCCGATGTGACCGTGCCGGTGCGCGTGCTGGTGGCGCCGGGTGAGTACCGCGAACGGGTCGAAATTCGTCGTCCGCATGTGACGCTCGAGGGCGAGACGGCCGACAGCGTGCGTATCGTGGGAGGCCTGGGTGCCAAGATGCCTTCGGAAGATGGTAGCGGCCAGGATGGAAGACTCGGCACCTTCCGTACGTACACGGTGCTGGTCGATGCCGACGACGTGACGCTTGCGGGTCTAACAATCGAAAACAACGCCGGTGATGGGCGCGAGGTCGGTCAGGCGATTGCCCTGTATGCCGATGGTGACCGCCTGGTTGTCGATGCCTGCTGCATTAAGGGACACCAGGACACGCTCTTTTTGGGGCCGCTGCCGCTGCGCGAGGCCAAGCCGGGCGGCTTTATAGGCCCCAAGCAGTTCGCCCCGCGCCGCGTGGGGCGGCAGTATTTTCGACGTTGCCGGATCGAGGGCGATGTCGACTTTATCTTTGGCGGCGCGCGTGCCTACTTTGAGGGGTGTGAGATTCGCTCGCTCAACCGCGATATGGATGTCAACGGGTATGTAACGGCAGTCTCCACGCCTCAGGGCGAGCCGTACGGATTTGTGTTTCATGGCTGTTCGTTTACAGCCGATGAGGGCATTGCCCCCGGATCGGTCTATCTGGGTCGTCCATGGCGCGAGTGGGCCCAGACCGTTTTGCTCGAATGCTGGCTGGGCCCCCATATTTCACTCGAGGGCTGGTGGGATTGGAATAAGCCAGCGGCACATGACGGCACCCTGTATGCCGGCGGTGCCCTGTTTGGCCCGGCGGGTGATACTGCCGCTTGGGTGCCGTGGGCGCATTGCCTGACCGGTCAGGATTCCGAACGCTATGCGCGTGACCGAGTGCTTGCCGGCACGGATGGTTGGGGTCCCGAGGGCGGCGACGGTGATGCGGTAGAGACGGCCGGGCTATCTGCCAATGGCCGCACCGTGCACATCGAGACGTACTACGAGGACGAACCTGCGCTGCGCGCCCGACTGAAGCGCGAGGGGCGCTCGGCCGCATTTACGGGCAAGACTCCCACAGACTTTGAGGCATGGAAGGCTGCGACCAGGACTCGTCTGTACGATATTTTGGGTCTTTCGCTTATGGACCGCGCCCCGATTGAGATTCGTGAGCTCAATCGCGTGCGGGTTGCCGGCAGCATCGTGCGTACTCATGCGGTGTTGCAGGTTGAGCACGATGTGTGGATGCCGTTTTACCTGTTGGAGCCGTCCCGCCCCAAGCTTGACGAGCGGGGACTCAAGCGCTGCTATATCTGCCCACATGGTCACCAGGGGGCGGGTGCTGCAAGCATAGCCGGCGTTGCGGGCGTGCCGGCGGTCGACGATGCCGTGCGTAAGTTCAATTACGACTACGGTTTGCGTTTGGCGCGCATGGGTTATGTGACCGTCTGCCCCGATGCGCGTGGTTGGGGATACCGTCGTGACTGGAAGGGTCAGGGCGACGACGAGAACAGCTACCTGCGCGGTACGTGTCTGAATCAAGCACGTATGGCCGAGCCGCTGGGTCTTACGGTCGCGGGCCTCAACGCCTGGGACAACATGCGCTTGATTGATTACTTGGAGACACGCGGTGACATTGCCATGGACGACCTGGGCTGCTTTGGTTTTTCGGGCGGCGGTTACATGACGTTGTACCTGTCCGCACTCGACCCGCGCGTGCGCAAGGCGTTTGTCTCGGGCTATCTGTACGGCGTTGATGATTCGCTACTGCACCTCAACGGCAATTGCAGCTGCAATTACACGCCTGGACTCTGGCGTCTGCTCGACATGGGCGACATTGCATCGCTTGTCGCGCCACGGCCGCTCTTGGTTCAGAGCTGCGAGAAAGACCATCTCAACGGCGCCCGCGGGCTTGCGAACGTAGATGAGCAGCTCGATATCGTTCGCGACGCCTACGCGCTGCTGGGCAAGGACGAAAACCTTCTGCACGAGGTGTGTCCGGGTGGACACCATCTTGGCGTGGCGCATCTTGCCGAGGATATCGAATGGCTCGATTCGCAAGTTGCGGAATGCGCCCACGCATAGCCCCTCGGATGTTGCGAATGAACGGTATGTACCTGTATGACCGCCGGTGTGCGGGTGAGGAGAAGAATATGGAAACGAAAAACTTGAGCGAATCGACCATCTGCTGCTTTGGCGATTCGACCACCTGGGGCGATAACGGATGCGGCGGGGGAGGCAACGATATCTCCTGGACTTCGCACCTGGGTGCGCTGCTGGGCGGCGCTACGATCGAGAACTTTGGTATTAAGGGTTCGCGTATTGCCGTCAAGGCCGACCGTACCGATTCGTTTGTCGAGCGCTTGGACGGCATCGATCACGCGGCAGACATCTGCATCGCCTTTGGCGGCGTTAACGACTTTAGCCGTAACGTGCCGCTGGGAGAGCTGGGCAGCACGGACGTGCACGAGTTCTACGGTGCGCTCGACTACCTGATCCGCACCATCACGGCGCGCTCGCCTCAGGCAAAGCTGGTGTTTATGACGCCGTGCAAGACGAGCGGCAAACACGAGAAGGATATCCCGGCAAGCAACGAGGCCAACCATCTGGGCCTGACGCAAGACGCCTATGTGCAGGCGATGCTGGAGGTTTGCGACCGCTACTCGGTGCCGGTGATCGACCTCTATGCGCAAAGCGGTATCAGCCCGTTTTTGCCGGAGCACCGCGAGCTCTACATGCCGGACGGTCTGCATTACAGCCCTGCCGGCTATGAGCGCCTGGCGTATCGCATCGCCGCGGGCCTCACCGCCGTTTGCCGTTAAAAGTCTGCCGTTCACGGGGATTATAGGGTTAACGTTCACCCTATAATCCCCGTTCGCGTTACACTAGGTTAACGTTCACCCATCAATAACGTCAGAGGGGACAGCAATGGGTTGCAATCAGATTCTGGACCGTTATATCGAGCAGTTGATCGAGACCTCTACGCCTCAGGCGCCGGCCTGGAACATCGAAAAGCTTCGCGCCGGCAAGGAGAACACCTGGAATTACATTGACGGCTGCATGATCAAGGCGCTCATCGAGCTGTACGAGATCACCGGCGAGCAGCGCTACCTGACCTTCGCCGACGACTATATCGACTTTTTTGTCCAGGATGACGGCACCATCAAGCATTACGATCCCCAGGAATACAACCTCGACAACGTCAATGCGGGCAAAACCCTCTACAAACTCTATGACTTGGTGGGCAAGCCCAAGTACCGTGCCGCCATGGACACGATCTATCGCCAGCTCGAGACCCAGCCGCGTACCAAAGAGGGTGTGTTTTGGCACAAGGCCGTCTATCCCAACCAGATCTGGCTCGACGGCATGTACATGGCGCAGCCGTTCTACATGCAGTACGAGCTGAGCTTCCACAACCGCCGTGCCTGCTCGGATAGCTTCCATATGTTCCAGGTGGTGCACGACCTGATGCGCAACCCCCTCAACGGCCTGTACTATCACGCCTACGACGCGAGCCGCAAGCAGTTCTGGTGCGATCCCGTCACCGGCCTTTCGGCCAACTTCTGGCTGCGCGCCGAGGGCTGGTTCGCCATGGCGCTCATCGATACCTGGGAGCTCATGCCGCCCTCGATGTCGGCCGAGAAGGACGAGATCCGCAAGATGTTCCACGACCTGATCGACGCCATGCTGCCGTATCAGGACGAGAAGACCGGTATGTGGCACCAGGTCATCAACCTGCCCAATATCGCCCCCAACTATCTGGAGGAGTCGGGCAGCGCCATCTTTGCCAACGCCATCATGAAGGGCGTGCGCCTGGGCGTGCTGGGCGAGCGCTACTACCAGTACGGCCGCCGTGCGTTTGACGGCATCTGCGACACGTGCCTGTCCGAGCGCGACGGACAGCTGGCGCTCGACAACATCTGCCTGGTGGCGGGTCTTGGCAACACCGCGCACCGCGAGGGCACGTTTGGCTACTACATGAGCGAGCCCGTCGTCAAAAACGACGCGAAGGGCGTGGCGCCGCTGGTGCTCGCCTATATCGAGACTATGCATCATGACAAGTTGGCCGGTAAGCGCGATCCGCTCGCCCCTTCGGGCGTGTGCTCCATCGATGACCCGTTTGGCGGCTACACGCCGGGCATCAATGCGTGCAAGGAGGTCTAGGCATGGCGCAGTCGAAAGGCGCGCTGAGCGTCGGTGTGCGCCTGCACGACCTGCCCGAGGGTACGGTCGAGGAGCGCATTCGCATGGCAGGCAAACTGGGTTTCTCGTGCGTTCAGCTGCCGAGCAAAGTACTCTACAAGTCCTTTGGCATTAACCGTTCCGGCCTTACGCACGAACTCGCCGACCATCTGCGCGAGGTGCTCGACACCAACGGCGTGCAGGTGGCGGTGCTCGGCTGCTATAAAAACCTGGCAACGCCCGATCAGAATCAACTGGTGGATACCTATGCCGAGTACGAGGCGTGCCTGAGGTTCGCGCGCTGGCTTGGGGGCTGTCCGGTGGGGACCGAGACGGGGCGCCCTAACGCGCGGAACAAGATGGCCGATGACCGTTTTTCGGCCGCTGCGCTCGATAGGTTTTGCAAAGGACTCGCACGCGTGTGCTCGATGGCCGAAAAGGAGGGCGGCGAGCTTCTGATCGAGCCCGGTTGGAACGAGATCGTCAATACGCCCGAGCGCTGCCGCGAGGTTCTGGAGCGCGTTTCAAGCACCGCACTCGGCGTGATCTACGATCCGGTGTCGCTGCTGCACCCCGCGATCGTCGGTGAGGCTTCCGAGCAGGTGTCGCGCATGTTGCACCTGTGCGGCAGCAAGATTCGCGTGCTGCATGCCAAGGACTACGAGATCGTATACAACGAGGACCAGGATGGCTGGTGCGATGGCTCGGGCTCTCGTTTGGTATGCCACGGCGCCTGCACGTGCGGAAACTTTGATTTTGAGGCCATTGCCGCCTGGGCAGCCGCCGCGCGACCGGGCATTATGACCGTTATCGAGAACAGCACACCGTCCACGGTCGAGCGTTCGCGCGACGAGTTGCTGTGCATGGGCCGCAGCGTGATGTGCGAGCACGTGATTCTGTAACGAAGCAGGTTGGCGAAAGAGATTGTCGTAGAGGTCCAGGAGAGGAACCGATGGCTATTCATATTGTTGAGGAAGCGAACCGTTGCCTTGGGTGCAAGAAGGCGTTCTGCCAGCTTAAAGGCTGCCCGGTGCAGACGCCTATTCCGCAGGTCATTGACTTGTTCAAGCAGCGTCGTCTGGAAGAGGCAGGTGAGCTGCTGTTCCAGAACAACCCCATGAGCGCGGTCTGCTCCATGATCTGCAACCATTCGGGTCAGTGCGAGGGCGCGTGCATCCAGGGCCGCAAGGGTGCGCCGGTGCACTTCTCGAGCATCGAGAACTATATCTCGACTGCGTATTTGGATCGTAGGGAGTGGAAGCCTGCGCCGTCGTGCGGCAAGCAGGTTGCCGTGGTCGGTTCCGGTCCTGCCGGCATTACCGTGGCCATTAAGATGGCCCAGCTGGGCTGTGCCGTCACGGTGTTTGAACAGCGCCCCGAGATCGGCGGCGTGCTGGAGTACGGCATCCCCGAGTTTCGCCTGCCCCGTGCTCTCGTGCAAAAGTACCGTCACGTGATGTGCTCGCTTGGCGTGCGCGTCCGTCCCTCGACCACCATCGGTGGCGCGCTGCATATCGACGACCTGCTGCGCGACGGCTACGATGCGGTCTTTGTCGGTACCGGTACCTGGCGCGCCCGCAAGCTGGGTATTCCCGGCGAGTCGCGTGGCAACGTACTGTTTGGTATCGATTACCTGGTCGATCCCACGAGCGTGGCGATCGGTCAGAACGTGGCGGTTATCGGCGCTGGCAACGTGGCCATGGATGTTGCCCGTACGGCCCTGCGCTCGGGCGCTCGCAAGGTTACCGTGTATGCCCGATCGCGCCATATCTCGGCCATCGATGACGAGGTGGAGCTGACCGAGCTTGACGGTGCCGAGATCGTGCGCGGCAAGGCGATCTGCGCCATCGACGATAACGGTCCGGTGTTCGAGACGGCTATCTTTGACGAGGACAACAACGTGGTGGGCTACGAGGAAGAGCTTGACCATGTGCCCGCCGACACGGTTGTGATTGCGGCTTCGCAGGTGCCCAAAGACAAGCTCGTGCTTACAACGGGTGGTCTGGAGACCGACCATCGCGGTCTTCTTTCGGTCGATGAGTGCGGTATGACCACCGTGCCGGGTGTCTTTGCCGCCGGGGACGTGGTCAACGGTCCGCTCACCGTGGTCCATGCCGTGGCCGGCGCCAAGCTTGCCGTCGAAGGCATGACCAGCTACCTGGGCCTCTAACTCATCCCACCCATCAGTTGCGGTGAAATACGGACTGTTTTGGCTGTCAGAAGCCTCATCTACTCCGTATTCCACCGCAACTTTTTTGTGGGTCGAGTAAAAGCCGGGGGAGCGCTCACGGTCGGGCATTGCGCGGTTACTGCTACGATAGGTAGGTCAGCAACTGCCGCCGAGCGGCTCAAACGAAAGGAAGCCTGCATGGAGTCCTCCTCCTACCCGATGCTCTTTAGCCCGATCAAGGTCGGTACGACCGAGGTCAAGAACCGCGTCTTTATGCCGCCGGTGTCCACCAACCTGGCCGATCACGGCTATGTGACCGACGATTTGGTCGATCATTACCGCGCCCGTGCCAAGGGCGGCGTGGGCCTGATCATCACCGAGGTCGTGACGGTCGAGCCCACCTATACCTATCTGCCGGGTGACATGTGCTGCTACGACGACACGTTTATCCCCGGCTGGGAAAAGCTCGCCGCCGCCGTCCACGAGTACGGCTGCAAGATCATGCCGCAGCTCTTCCACCCCGCCTACATGGCCTTTAACATTCCGGGCACGCCGCGCCTCATCGCCCCGTCCTTTGTGGGCCCGTCCTATGCCCGCGAGGCGCCGCGCCCCATCACGGTTGATGAGATCCACGAGCTCACGCATCAGTTCGGCGACGCAGCCGTGCGTATGCAGAAGGCCGGCGTCGACGGCGTTGAGGTCCATGCGGCGCACGCCCACGGCATGCTCGGCGGCTTTTTGACCCCGCTCTACAACAAGCGTACCGACGAGTACGGCGGCTCGCTCGACGCCCGCATGCGCTTCTTGCTCGAGGTCGTCGCCGAGATTCGCGAGCGCTGCGGCAAGGACTTTATCATCGACGTCCGTATCTCGGGCGATGAGTACACCGATGGCGGCCTGACCCTCAACGACATGATCTATGTCTCGCGTCGCCTGGAGAAGGCTGGTGTCGACATGATCCACGTGTCGGGCGGCACCACTATCAAGCGCGGCTCTGCGATTCCCGCCGCCGGTACCCAGCAGGCCTCGCATGCCGCATGCTCGCGCGAGATCAAAAAGCACGTGAACATTCCTGTCGCCACCGTCGGCCGCATCAACGAGGCCTGGATCGCCGAGGAGCTGATCGAGGACGGCGCCGCCGACATCTGCATGATGGGCCGCGCCAATCTGTGCGATGCCGAGTTCTGCAACAAGGCAGCCGCCGGCAACGCCGACGACATCCGCCCCTGCATTGGCTGCCTGCGCTGCCTGAACGGCATTATGTTCGGCAAGCGCATCTCCTGCACCGTCAACCCGGACGTGGAGCGCGATGAGGCCGGCTATGAGCCTGCCGCCGAGGCCAAGAACGTGCTCGTTGTGGGCGCCGGTCCCGCGGGCATGGAGGCAGCCTACATTGCCGCCAAGCGCGGCCACAACGTGGTGCTCGTGGATAAGCAGGACGAACCGGGCGGCGAGATGCGCATCGCGGCCGTTCCGCCGGCAAAGCAGGAACTCACCCGCGTGATCAAGTATCAGTACCGTCGCTTGGCCGAGGCAGGCGTCACGTGCGTCTTTGGTACCGAGCTTTCGGCCGAGGACATTCAGCGCGACTACGCGGGCTACGAGGTTGTCCTGGCCTACGGCGCCGAACCCATCGCTCCGGCCTTCATGCAGGGCTTTAAGCAGGTTATGACGGCCGACGACCTGCTGGGCGGCAAGGCTTTCCCGGGCAAGAAGATCGTCATCGTGGGCGGCGGTACCGTTGGCTGCGAGACGGCCGATTACCTGGCCCCGTTGGTCAACGACCTGTCGCCGGCCAACCGCGATGTCACCGTTATCGAGATGACCAAGACGCTCGCCGCCAACGAGGGCGGTGCCGGTCGCGCGGTGCTCATCACGCGCATGCTCTCCAAGGGCGTTCACGTGCTGACCGAGGCCAAGGTGACCGAGATCACCGAGGACACCATCAGTTACGAAAAGGACGGCGAGGTCCACACTATCGCCGATGCCGACACGCTGGTGCTTGCCATGGGCTATCGCCCCAACACCAAGCTTGCCGATGACCTTGCCGCTGCCGGCGTTGCCACCCACGTGCTGGGCGATGCCCAAAAGTGCGGTAACATCCGCGACGCCATCGGCGACGGCTACAAGGTCGCCTGCGAGCTGTAGGCTCTTGGCAAATAGGGGAGCGGCCGCCTTGCGGTGGCTCAAGCGATAGCAATCAAAAAAGGCGCCGCGACACATGGATTGTCGCGGCGCCTTTTGCTTGGCGGTTTGTTGGGGGTCGGTGCGCCCCGTGGGCCTTATTACAGGCCCAAGATCTCCTTGACCTTGGCGATGATGGCCTCGTCGGTGGCGTTGGCAAAGAAGTACTCCTGGAAGTGCTCACCAGCGAGGGCGCCCTTCACCAGATCCTGATCGATCTCGCCCAGGACGTCGACGAGCGGACGCATGGTCACAGCGCGCACGCCGTCGAGGATCTTCTTGTTGCGCTGCTCGGGCTCAACGCGCTCGGCGGGGTAGCCGTTGCCCGAGCCAAAGCCAAAGAGCTTCTCGAAGGTGTACTCGAGGTTGAGCTCCTGGCCCCAGCCGTTCTTGAGGGCGAAGGGCATGGCGACGGCGTTGCCATCGTTGACCTGGGCAAAGGTGTAGGCGTCGAGCGGGTCGGCAACATGGCCGCACAGCACGCCGGGGAAGGAGTTGCAGGCGAGCATAGCGCCCTCGCCGGTGCCGCAGCCGGTCACGACGTAGTCGGCGGCGCCGGAGTTGAGCAGCACGGCGGCAAGGATGCCGTTCTGCACGTAGGTGAGGGGCTTGGAGTCGGCGTCGGCATACATGCCATAGTTAAAGACGGTGTGCCCCATGGGCTCGACAACCTTCTTAAGGGCAGCCTCGATCATAGGGTTCTTGGAGTTCTGAGAATTCTCGTTGATTAGAGCGATCTTCATTTGAGTTAACCTTTCAACTAAATCTTCCAGTTTTTTGTTTCTGTGCGCGGGCGGCGGCAAAGCCAACCCGCGATGAGCTATACGGGCGGTCGGCAGTTAAGTCTGTCGCGAGTTCCGCACAAACCGAAGCGCCTGTGTTGGCTGGTGCGTGACGGTGGCGAGGGCGCGCGGAGTGCGGCAGATTGGCGTGAAAGAGGAGCGAAGCGTACTTCGGTACGCGAGCGACGGTTTGAGCGCCAAGGTGCCGTGCTCCGCGCGGCCGCAGCCTATTGCGGCTGTTTGCCGATGTAGGCGAGGATGCCGCCGTCCACGTACAGAATGTGCCCGTTGACGAAGTTCGATGCATCGGAAGCCAGGAACACGGCGGGCCCCTTCAGGTCCTCGGGCGTGCCCCAACGGGCTGCCGGTGTCTTGGCAATGATGAACTGGTCAAACGGGTGGCGGCTGCCGTCGGGCTGCGTCTCGCGCAGCGGTGCGGTCTGCGGCGTGGCGATGTAGCCCGGCCCAATGCCGTTGCACTGGATATTGGCCTCGCCAAACTCGGAGCAGATGTTTTTGGTGAGCATCTTGAGTCCGCCCTTGGCGGCGGCATAGCCGGCGATGGTCTCGCGGCCGAGCTCGCTCATCATGGAGCAGATGTTGATGATCTTGCCGTGACCCTTGGCGATCATGCCCGGCAGACAGGCCTTGGACACGATAAACGGGGCGTTGAGGTCGATATCGACGACGCGACGGAAGTCCTCGGCACTCATGTCGAGCATCGGCGTGCGCTGGATGACGCCGGCGTTGTTGACCAGGATGTCGGGCGTGGTGCCAAAATCGGCCTCGATCTTGGCGATGAGCTCGGCGACGACGGCCTCGTCGGTGACGTCGGCAACATAGCCGTGAGCATCAAAGCCCAGCTCGCGGTAGTGCTTCTCGGCCTCGGCGACTTTGTCGGCGTGACGGGCGTTAAAGGCGATTCTGGCGCCGGCTTCGCCGAGTGCCTCGGCCATGGCCATGCCGATGCCATAAGTGGCGCCGGTCACGAGCGCGACCTTGCCGTCTAGGCGGAAGCTGTCCATAAGGTTAGACATTACAATCCTTCCAAAAGAAACGTTCATCTATATAAGTCTTGCTTCTATTACAAGTTCAGTATAGGAGAAGCGGAGGAATTAAAAGTCAGGTTTTCCTAGAATCAGGTGAACGTTCACTTTTAAAAGGTGAACGGTTGCAGCCGCTCGTCGCGATATCTGCTACATGGAGTAGCGCCCGTGCGCATCGCATTTCTCCTCTCATAGATGCGCGGCGCAAGAGGTCCCGAGTTCAACACGAGCTCGGGGCCTTTTTGTTTGGATTACGGACGCATTGCCGGACGAAAACACTATGCGTTTGGTAAATAGTCGTATGAACGTGAAATTTGTATCTAGTTTCCGTACGCAAATAAGACGAAAACAGTTTGCGTCTGATTCTAAGCCGTACGCAAATGTTTTTCGTCTTATAATACGGTTCAGATGAGCATGAAAAGGAGAAGGACCGTACGTATGGTTGTCAGAGAGAGTCCTACCGTCGAATACAAGGAAAGCGTAACGCCGACGTTTCTTAAAACGGTGAGCGCCTATGCAAACTACGGGACGGGCAAGATAGAGTTTGGCGTTGACGACGGTGGTGTTGCAGTCGGTCTTTCTGACCCGGTTGCGGAGTGTCTGCGCATCGAGAACATGATTAATGACAGTCTGGATCCTGCGCCTCGTTACACGCTCGAGCTCGACGAGAACCGCGGAACTGTAACGCTTACGGTTTACGAGGGGCAGGACAAGCCCTATCGAAGCAAGGGGAAGGCCTACAGGCGAAATGATTCGGCGACGGTAGAGGTCGACCGTTTTGAGTACGGCAGGCTGACGCTCGAAGGCAGCAATCTGACGTTCGATGCGCTCACCTCGGCTCGCCAGGACCTGAGTTTTCATACGCTCGAACACAAGTGCATCGAGCATCTAGGCATTTCTGAGCTCACGTCGGATATCATGCGAACGCTTCGCCTGCTCGGCAAGGATGGCTATACCAATGCCGCGGCGATATTGGCGGATAACAACGAATTTCCGGGCATCGACTGCGTTCGTTTTGGCGACACCGAGGACGTGCTTTTAGATCGTGAGACGACGACGGGCCTGTCTGCAATTGAGCAGGTTGATAGAGCAGTTGCCATGTTCGCGCGCTACTATCGTTATGAGCGCATCGAAGGTGTCGAGCGTGTTCAGACCGACCGGATTCCCCTCGAGGCATTCCGCGAGGCAGTTGCAAACGCTCTAGTGCATCGGACGTGGGACGTGCAAGCGAATGTTCAGGTTGCTCTGTATGATGATCGCGTCGTTGTGACTTCACCCGGGTCGTTGCCCGCTGGCTTGACGACGGAGCAATACCTGTATGGACAGATATCCGTGCTCAGAAATCCCATCGTTGCCGAGGTCTTCTTAAAGTTGGACTATATCGAGAAGTTTGGAACGGGAATTGCGCGCATTAGGCGTGCCTATCGCGATTCGATTAATCAGCCGGTCTTTGATATTCGTGGCGGCGTGGTAGCTGTCGCGTTGCCCGTTACCGATGCCTTTGAAGGGTCTGGAGAAGAGGCTCAGGTTCTTAAGGCCTTGTCGGGCGGACGAATTATGTCGCGAAGTGAGATTGAGAAACAGACGGGGCTGAGCCGTGCGCGAACATTGTCCGCACTCGAATCTCTGCTCAGCCGAAACGCGATCATGAAACAGGGGACAGGCCGCGCCACGAAATACGAGCGAGCGTAGTCCGAAAGACCTGTGTTACCAGGCAGGCCCCAAGCCGCGAATGGCTTGGGGCCTTTTGCATGCCGGCTGGCAATGGACCAATTTATGTCAAGTTATAGCAACATATAGCTCCGCTTGCGGGGTTTGCGACGGGCTATTCCTCATCGTCCGTATAGCGCGTGCGTCGTTATTTGCGACATCGATATGCCGGGCACTCGAGCCTCGTTTGCTCCGCGGCTGTTCGCTATTTGGCGCCAAACGCCATGCGGACGAATCGCTGGGCAAACAGCTTGTTGGCGAAGTTGATGATGTGGCCCAAGAACAGTGCCGAGATGGCGGTGGTTACGCCAAAGCCGCCTAAGTTGTGCATGCATACCAGCGACAGCGTGAGCGAGGCGGCGACATGCGAGCAATCGAACATGACCTTTACGTCTCCAAAACGGCGCTTGAGCTTTTCCGCAATGACCTGCACCAAGCCGTCGGGTGCGTTGGGGACAACGCCCATGTTGACGACGAGACTGACGCCAAATGCGGTGATAGCGAGGGAGAGCAGCATGGTCGCAACCTGCGCGGGGAGCGCCGTGGGATGCAGCGGGTTGAACGCCATGAACAGATCGGTGAAGCCGCCCATTAGCGTTGAAAAGCAAAGCTCGAGCAAAATGCGCGGTTGAAATTCGCGTCGCAAGATGGCGAGCTGCGCCGCGATGTAAGCGACATAGGTAGTTGTAATCCAAAAGCCGAGCGTCTTGCCCGTGAGCATGGATAGGGTCGTGGCAAAGCACGTGAGCGCGGCGACGCCCAGGCCAGATGCCGTCTGGAGGCTCATACCGAGTGCCAGCACGGCAACGCCCGCCAGATACATCAGCATTCTTATGACGGTATGACGCCAGTCGATCTTCTCGCCATGCATGATGATGAGCGGTCGCATGCTGCTGCATCCTTTCGATTGAAGGATATTTAAAGAGAAATGTCTGACCTGGGCCGGCAAAAAGAGGGTTATCGGAGGCACTGCCTCAACGGCAGAAAAGCCGGCCCCATGGTCAGTCGTCTAGGAATGTCTCGTTGTGCCAGAATGGGACTGAAGGGCTCAACGAGACGGGAAGAAAGCAAATGGCATGGCATGGGCAATAGGATGCCAAGATGGTAGGGTGCGTCTTAGCATCCTATTGCCCAGGCTTGACGAAATCGGTTTCGTTGAGATTAAGTATACGCATGGGAATCCATTTGCAAAGCGAAATAGAAGAAATTAGGTGAACGTTCACCTAATTGCAACAACTTATCGGTCAAAAGCCGAATCCCGGCCCTACCCCTCAAACATCGCCGTGGGATGGGGGATGCGATAGTATTACGTGGAGTTATTCGACAAACCGTGGGCTTCATCCGAGGGCTTTATGGAACAGCACCAGCATTATCAGAGCCTGCAAGATCAGGCATACAACGCATTACGCTCCAAGATCATCTATGCCGAGCTCAAGCCCGGCACGCGCCTTTCGGCGATTGGTCTGGAAAAGGAGACGGGGATCGGGCGCACGCCAATTCGCGAGTCCTTTGTGCGCCTGCGCGAGCAAGAGCTGGTGGAAACGCGTCCCAAGAGCGGCACCTACGTCTCTAAGATCAGCATGGAACACGCCGAGAATGCCTGTTTCTTGCGCGAGAAACTCGAAAGAAGCGTACTCATTAAATGTTGTTCGGCTGCCACGTCCGAGCAAAAGCATCGGCTCGAGCAGATTCTTGCCGAGTCCGAGTCGCTCGACCATAGCGAGACGCGTCGCTTTTTCGACTTGGATAACCTGTTTCATGAGACGTGTTTTGAGATTGCCGGTCGTCACATGCTGTGGGATTGGATGAAGAGCGTCAACACGCATTTTGAGCGATACAACTGGTTGCGTATGGTGTCGCAGGATCTGGATTGGGAGCCGATTCGTCGACAACATCGTCGGATTCTCGAGGCCATTAAGAGGGGCGATACCGACACGGCGAGCTACCTGGCAGAGACGCACTTGCACCTGATGCCCGAGGAGCAGGGTCCGGTTATCGCCTTGCATCCCGACTACTTTGAGCTGTCCAAAGACTCGGCCATCTAACTCGCCCCTACATTAGTTGCGGTGAAATAAGGATTGTTTTGCGGCTCTGACGGCGTAAACAGTCCCTATTTCACCGCAAGTGCTGGGACACATCGGGGCATGAAAAAGCTGCGGCGCCGCTTGGAGGAAAAGACCGGAAGCAAGGGTCCATTCCTTCAGGCGGCGCCGCAGCTGTTTTGGTGGCTCGGCTTTTGTCGAAGTGGCTCAGCTGGGCGCGACTACCAGCCGAGTAGGAAAAGCGGCTCGGGGGCGTGTCGCTTCCGTCACGTTCTATCAGCATACAAGACGGTTTTGGTTCTTGTTCGTGACGGAAACGGCGCGCTTCCGAGCCGCTTTAAAAGAAAGGGGGCGAGGTCTAGGACACGCCCCCTTTCACGATAGAGAGCTAAACCTAGCCGCGGACCTTCTTGACGACGTCCATGGCCTCGCGGGCGATCTGCTCGACCTTGGAGAAGTCGCCGTCGGCGAACAGAGCCGGCTTGACCATCCAGGTGCCACCACAGGCGATGATGGCGCTGGAGCTCAGGTACTCCTCGACGTTGGCGGTGCTCACGCCGCCGGTGGGCATAAAGCGATGACCGACAAACGGAGCGGCGAGGGCCTTGATGGTGTTCAGGCCACCATACTGAGCCGCGGGGAAGAACTTGGTGATCTTGAGGCCCAGGTTCTCGGCCGCGGTGACCTCGGAGGGGGTCACGGTACCGGGAAGGACGGGCAGGTCGATGTCGATGCAGTGCTTCACGACGTCCTCGTTGTAGCCCGGGGAGACGATGAACTTGGCACCGGCGGCGCGGGCCTGCTCAACCTGCTCGACAGTCAGGACGGTGCCGGCGCCAACGCACATCTCAGGCTCGGCCTCGGCCATGGCGGCGATGCACTCGGCGGCGCAGGCGGTGCGGAAGGTGACCTCGGCGGACTTCATGCCTGCTGCCATAAGGGCGTGGGCGAGCGGAGCGGCGTCCTCGACCTTGTCGAGCACGACGACCGGCACGATGCCCAGGGACTCAAGCGTGGTGTAGAACTGATCGAACATGATGTTCCTTTCGATGTACGGCGCGCGCGGGCGCGTGATTGCCAAATATGCTGGTCATGAGCCGGTTTTGGATTGGTTATCGGAGGCACTGCTTGGGGTCACAAGCAATTCCAAAACCGGCTGCGCGACCAGTCGTGTAGGAAATGCCAGGCAAAACCGGAATGGGACTGGTGGTTTTGCCCGACCGGAGGAATCGGGGAGCGGGCCGCAGAGGTATGGGTATGGAAAGCTGCGGCCCGCGGAATGGGGACGGCTTAGCGCGCGACGCGAGTGCCACCGTCGGCGGCGGATGCCACGGCTGCGATCTCGTCTGCGGTCACCAGGTTGGAATCGCCCTTGATGGTGAGCTTGAGGATCGAGGCCGCAATCGCGTAGTTGACGGCGTCCTGCGGGTCGAAGTCGTTGATGAGGGCATGGACGAGGCCGGCGTTAAAAGCGTCGCCGGCGGCAACGCCCTCGAGCACGTGCACATCGTGAGCAGGGGAGAACCAGTGCTCGCCGCTCTCGGCGTCAAAGAGCATGCCCATCCAGATGGAGCGCTCGACGCAGGAGATGTTGCGGACGACCGAGGCAACCTTCTTGCAACCGTACTCAGCGCAGATCTGACGGGCCATCTCGACGTAGGTGTCGCGCTCCTCGATGCCGTGGGCAAGGGAGCCGGAGACGCAGGTCATACCGAGACCGGCAGGAGCGTCCTCGTCGTTGGCAATGCAGATGTCAACGAGCGGCAGGAGTTCCTTCATGGTGGCCTGCGACTTCTCGGGCGACCACATCTTGCCGCGATAGTTCACGTCGCACACGGTGGTGATGCCTTTGGCGCGGCAGGCGGTGAGGGCATCCTTGCTGGCGGCGGCCATCTCGTCGGAGACGGCGGGCGTCACGCCGGAGAAGTAGAAGACGTCGATGCCCTTGAGGATCTCGCCCCAGTCAAAGACGTCGCGCTTGGCCATGTTGATGGCAGAGTACTTGCGGTCGTAGACGCAGCCGTTGCCGCGCTGCGAGGCGCCGACCTCAAACACATAGGAGCCAAGACGGTCGCCCTGGCGCACGACGCGCGAGGTATCGACGTCGTAGACCTTCAGCGAACGCAGGGCGCACTCGCCCAGACGGTTGGCCGGGACAACGGAGACGTAAGCTGCCTTGTCACCCTGGTAGGCCAGGGAAAGCGCGGTGTTGGCCTCGGCGCCGCCGTAGCGGACATCAAACTCGGTCGCCTGCTCAATGCGCAGATGGTCTTTGGGCGAGAGCCTCATCATGATCTCGCCGAAGGTAAGAACCGTTTTACCCATGGTCGCGCAGCTCCTTCTTACTCGTGCGTACACCTTTGATATGGCGTTGGCACGGAGGGGCCAAGACGGTAGGGTACATCTTTGCACCTCCGTGCCAACGCTTGCCGAAATCGATTTACGAAATCGGTTTCGTTTCGAGTTGTAGTATACTCACCTACAGCGTTTTGCAAGCGAGATTTTTAAAAAAATGCCTAAAATGGCTCAGACTGCTGACAATTGGGAAACGGGGTGCGCTATGGCGCAGATGAGAATCAAGGACATTGCCGCCGAGGCGGGCGTGAGCCCGGCCACGGTCTCGCGCTATCTCAACAACCGCCCCGGGCAGATGACCGAGGAAACCCGTGCTCGCATCGCGGCAGTTATCGAGCGCACCGGCTATCGTCCACGTGCCGCCGCGCGCAATCTGCGCAGCTCGCGTACCAACCTCATCGGCGTGATCTTGGCCGACATTGCTAACCCGTTCTCCAGCGCCATGCTCGAAGGGCTTTCCGCTAGTGCCGCCGCGCGCGGCTGCTCGCTTATGACTGCCATTAGCGGCAATGATTCCGCCAAGGAAGCAGAGTCGCTCACCAGACTTATCGATGCCGGTGTGGACGGCCTGGTCGTCAACACCTGCGGAGGCAATGACGAGGCGATCGCCGCGGCAGCGGGGCGTCTGCCCGTTGTGCTGCTCGACCGCGATGTTGCCGACGGCGGTGTCGATCTGGTGACCTCCAACAACCGTGAGCTGGTCGCCGGCCTGGTAGACGCCTTGGCTGTCGCGGGCAGCGAGCGCCTGTGCCTGCTCACCGAGGCAAGCGATGACAGCCCCGTGCGTCGCGAGCGTGCCGAGGCCTTTGCCGACGAGCTTTCGCGACGCGGCCTTGCGGGTGAGGTCGTCACCCTGGCCGATGGTGGCGTCGAGGGTGTCAGTCGCCTGGACGAGACCATCCGCGGCTATGCGGGTAAAAAGCTCGGCCTCATTGCCGTCAACGGCCTGGTCTTTCTGCGCCTGACCGAGGCGCTGGCCCAGCTGGGGCCCTCGTTGCCGGCGGGTCTCAAGATTGCAACGTTTGACGACTATCCCTGGAACCACGTCCTCTTTGGCGGTGTGACCACGGCAGCGCAGGACACTCTTACCATTGCCGAGCGCGTAGTCGAGCGCCTGTCCGAGCGTATCGACGTTGTTACCACTACGGTGGGCGATGCCGCAAAGCTCGCCCCCAAGCGCATCGAGATCCCCGGCCACATCGAACACCGCGCTTCGACCTCGTGCTAGTTTGTGTGATAATATATAGACAATGTCATACAGGAGGTATCCATGGCTGCGTCTGTACTGAGTGTACGAGTGGACTCGTCAATTAAAGATTCATTTGCCGAGCTATGCGAAGAACTCGGCATGACTTCGTCTGTAGCGGTCAATATGTTTATGAGGCAGATGCTGCGCGAGCGCTCGCTGCCGTTTGTTCCTTCACTTGGCAAAAACTCTGCGAGCGAAAACGTCGCCGCAGACATTTTGGATACTGCTCAGATTGAGTCAGCCGTCCGTGAGGCGGCCAGCTCGATTCCCGCCATCAAAACCGTGATTCTTTTTGGCTCGTATGCCCGTGGCGAGGCACGCGCCGATAGTGATATTGACTTGCGTCTCGAAGTCGATCGCGATCAGGGCTTTGGCCTTTTCGCGTTGTCGGCGTTTGGTGAGGCGGTGCGCAAAGAAACCGGGAGGCAGGTTGACCTCGTCTCGAGTGATCATCTTGATGACGATCTTGCCGCGGTAATCGAGCGCGAAGGAGTGATCCTTTATGATCGCGCGTAAGTCAGACTGTCTCCGCGCCCAAGAGGTCTTGGAGGCCATCGCTGAAACGAACGAGCGCATCAAGGCTTTTGGTATCACCGAGGACCAGTTTCTGCATGCGAATGACGTGCGGACGAGGGCGTTGGCGGACTCCCTTTTGATGTGCGCGCTTAGGGTGACGGAAGAAGCGGGCAAGTTGTCGGAACGCTCGCAGCGGCTTCATCCCGAAATTGAGTGGCGTGGAATTATCGGCATGAGAAATTACCTCGCGCATGATTACGGCAATGTCGACCGATCGGTTGTTTGGGATGCGGTGACGATGGAGTTCCCGGCGCTGGAACGAGCGTGTAGGCAAATTGTTTCCGAATCCGAGCGATAATCACTTGTCATACCAGCCTGTTCGCACACGTTTTTTGAGCGCTTGATACGCTTTAACCCTGCGGAAACATTTTTCTGCGATAGTATCTGCGATATAGACCAGTCGAAACCCGCCCGAAAGAAAGGGGAGCGACATGAACCAGCAGAACATCGATTACGTACTCCGCTCTGTAGAGCAGCGTGACATCCGCTTTGTGCGTCTGTGGTTTGTCGACATTCTCGGCCGCCTCAAGAACTTTGCCATTAGCCCCGAGGACCTCGAGGTCGCTTTTGAGGAGGGTATTGGCTTTGACGGCTCCGCCATCGAGGGCTTTGCCACGCCCGAGGAAGCCGACATGCTGGCGTTCCCCTATGCTTCGACCTTCCAGATCCTGCCGTGGCGCCCGAGCCACAACGGCGTAGCCCGCGTGTTCTGCGACGTGTGCACTCCCGATCGCAAGCCGTTTGCCGGCGACCCGCGCGATGCCCTGCGCCGCATGTTCCGCAAGGCCGAGAAGGCTGGCTATCTGCTTAACGTGGGTGCCGAGCTGGAGTATTACTACTTCCCCGACGAGCACACCCCCGAGCCGCTCGACAACGTGGGCTACTTCGATCTTTCGGTAAGCGATGCCGCCCGCGACCTGCGTCGCAACACGGTCCTCACGCTCGAGAAGATGTCCGTGCCCGTGGAGTACACCTTCCATGCCGCCGGCCGCTCGCAGCACGGTATGAGCCTGCGTCACGCCGAGGCCCTGAGCATGTCCGACGCCATCACCACGGCCAAGCTCATCATTAAGCAGCAGGCCTACGAGAGCGGGTGCCACGCCTCCTTTATGCCCAAGCCGTTGGCGGGTGAGGACGGCAGCGCTATGTTCCTGTGTCAGTCGCTGTTCGACCATGACGGCAACAACGTCTTTTGGGGCGAGGACGACGAGAAGTACCACCTCTCCGAAATCGCCAAGCACTACATGGCCGGCATCCTGGCGCACGCGCGCGAGATCAGCGCCATCACCAACCCCACGGTCAATTCGTACAAGCGCATCACCACGGGCGGCGACTCCGTGCCGCAGTACGCCACGTGGGGCCTGCGCAACCGCGCGAGTATGGTCCGCATTCCGGTCTACAAGCCCGGCAAGCAGCTGTCCACGCGCATCGAGCTGCGTAGCCCCGACCCCATGGCCAACCCGTATCTGGTCAACGCCGTCACGCTGGCGGCTGGTCTGGACGGCATCGAGCGCAAGCTGGAGCTCCCGCCCGAGGCCACGGCCGAGACGCTCAAGCTTACCGACCGTCAGATGGTCGACGCCGGCTACACGCCGCTGCCGCGCTCGCTCAAAGAGGCGCTCGACGTGTTTGAGGACTCGCAGTTTATGAAGGATGCCCTCGGCGAGCACATTCACAGCTTCTTCCTCAAAAAGAAGCGCGACGAGTGGCATAAGTTTGAGTCTACGATCACCGAGTGGGAGATCAAGCACTACCTGGCGAACTCCTAATCGCGCTGGCTTGTTCCAGTACGATTGAGCTCATTTCTTTGGAGGCCGATATGTCCGAAAAGAGTGCCCTGTTCATGGCGCGCACGACGCGCTTCCACGAGTTTGCCCGCAGCTTGACGACTACCCTGGGTGTCGAAGTGAGCCTGGCAACCCCTGATTCGCCAACTGCGGCGCACGACTTTGACCTGCTGATCCTCGATTCCGACGGCATCCGCAGCGACCGCATCGATCAGATTGCCAAGTGGCTTGACGATCGCGGCGGTGTCCCCATGTTGGTGATCGTCGACGATGAGGCGCTCGGTACCCTGCGCCTGCCGAATCACGCGCATGCCGACTTTGTGTGCCCCACGGCGACGCCCAACGAGCTTAAGGCTCGCGCGCAGCGCCTGATGGGCGAGGAGGAGACCGTCACCGCCGACGATGTGCTCAACATCGATAACCTCGAGATTAATCTGGCTACCTACCAGGTGACACTCGATAACGAGCCCATCGACCTGACGCTGATGGAGTACTCGCTGCTGAGCTTTTTGGCGACGCATCCCAATCGCGCCTACAGCCGCGAGGTGCTGCTGCACCGCGTGTGGGGCTTTGAGTACTGCGGCGGCACGCGCACCGTCGACGTGCACATCCGACGCATCCGCTCCAAGGTGGGCCCGCAGATCGCGGCACACATCACCACCGTCCGCGGCGTGGGCTATCTGTTTAAGGACTAGGGATAACCAGAAGACGATACAGGGCACCGGAGTTTTTCGGTGCCCTTTTCTCGCTTGTGGCAAGAATCATACCTTTTACCGACTGAAAGTGCGTCAGTAAAAACAATATCAAGCGTATAGCACTATCTGGCGAATAACATTTAGTTACTTGCCATGGATTTGTATAAATGGGATTACGTTGTTGATGCGAGCAAAACGATTTCGGGAATGATAACGCCAACGCAGGCGAAAGTTATCAAAGAGGCGAAAACCTACGCATGCGCGTTTCGGCAATGTTTTCTCCGGGGGGCTCCGGTCAAATGGCAGCGGGCACGCAATGGCAGTTGTGGGCTATGTGGCAATGTATAACACATACTCAAATGCCAAGAAGTACCTGCTTGTGGTTTGGAATGGATAGACAAACCGGCTGCAGTTTCTTCCATATGGCGTATCAATTTACACGGCTCACGACGGAACATATTGCAAGGGGTGATTGTGCTCGTGAACGGCGACAAGTTCATTCGAAGGGCAATACCCCTATTGGTTCTTTTCCTTGCCTTGGTCGCTGCAGTGAGTTTGTCCCTGCTAGGGGCGACTAATGGGGGAGAAAACGACACGGTTGTTGCGATCGAAGTTCGCACTCTATCGGATGTTCATAACGGGCAATTTGAGGCGTTGATGCCAAGTGGTTGCCATAAAAAGATCGATATGCGCCGCAAGTCAAGTTCCGGATATGTTGCAGGGTTGAAGGCAGGTGAAAAATGGATTCTAGTTTTTGTGGAAGATAAGGAACTTGACGGGACTGTTCTATATCCCCATTCAGCCGAGAAAGCCAAATCAAGCAGACCAGGGGAATGAAGAATGATTGATGGAAAACAGTTCTTAGGCCTGATGGCAGGAGCTCCCATTTTGATGCGAGCTGGGATGGCGGAAGCCTTGGAGCTGCCGGACGCTCGGAAGCGATTGGCGCTCGTGGTTGGCGCGGTGGTCAGAGATGAAAATGGCAATGAAAAAATGCGAACAAGAAGCAGAGAGACTATTTTCACGCCAGAGAGCGAAGCCGTGGGTTTTGCTATCGACTGTTATATCGAATAGACATGACGGCATAAAACGAATTGGCCTATAAGCATGTCATTACTTAAGCAAAGCTGAAATCTTGGCATCTAGTGCTCGGGACTGCCCAGCTTGGGGTACAACTCAACGTGAACAATGATGGCCCGCCACATGTTTGGCGGGCCTTTGGTTATTTGACGAAAGGATCGCAGCTATGAGCGAGAACGATTCCCAGCGCCCCCAGGATCCGGGCAACGCCGGCGAGACTCAGCAGCAGCCGCGCGTGCAGGTGGAGTCGACGCCTGCCGATGGCAACAACATTCCCTACGTGCAGGCCTACGACACGCAGACCGGTAAGCCGCTGGGTGGCCAGCAGGTCGTGAACAAGCACACGGTGGTCAAGACCAAGACCAAAAAGCTGCCGATCTTTATTACGGCGCTCGCCGGCTGCGCGTGCGGCGCCCTGCTGGTCATTGCGCTCATTATGAGCGGCACGCTCGATATCGGCGGTGGCAAGAATGCCGTGACGGCGGGTGCTTCGGGTTCTTCGACGCAAAAGATTACGATTGATTCCGAGGACACCACGCTGGCCGAGGCCGTTTCTGCCAAGGCATTGCCCTCCGTGGTTTCCATTACCGCCACTTCGAGCGGCAGCCAGAATGGCTCGCTTTCGCAGTCTGCCGACGAGTCGGATGGTTCGGGCAGCGTCGGTTCGGGCGTTGTGCTCGATACCGAGGGCCATATCCTCACCAACAACCACGTGGTCGATGGTTACGACCAGTACGTGGTGACCATGGACGACGGCACCACCTATGAGGCCGAGTTCGTGGGCAACGATGCCTCGAGCGACCTGGCCGTCATCAAGCTCAAGGATGCCGACGCCTCCAAGCTCACGCCGATCGAGATCGGCGACTCTTCCAAGCTCAACGTGGGCGAGTGGGTCATGGCGATCGGCTCGCCGTTCGGCAACGAGCAGTCTGTCTCCACGGGTATCGTGTCGGCGCTGTATCGCTCCACGGCCATGAGCTCTACCAACGGCAACACCATCTATGCCAACATGATCCAGACCGATGCCGCCATCAACCCGGGTAACTCCGGTGGTGCGCTCGTCAACGACAATGGCGAGCTGGTGGGTATCAACTCGCTCATCGAGAGCTACTCGGGCTCCAGCTCGGGCGTGGGCTTTGCCATTCCGGTTAACTACGCCAAGAACATTGCCGACCAGATCATCGATGGCAAGATGCCGGTGCATCCGTACCTGGGCGCTACGCTTTCGAGCGTCAACGCGCTCAACGCCCGCACCAACAAGCTGAGCACCGATAGCGGCGCGTACGTGGCGAGCGTCGTCGAGGACGGTCCCGCCGCCAAGGCTGGCATCCAAGAGGGCGATGTCATTACCAAGCTGGGCGACGACGAGATTACGAGCGCCGATGGCCTGATCATTGCGCTGCGCAGCCACGAGGTGGGCGAGAAGGTCGAGATCACGCTCATGCGCGGCAAGGAAGAGAAGAAGGTCACGGTTGAACTGGGCTCCGACGAGGAGCTGCAGAACCAGCAGCAGGACGACAGTTCGACCGACACCGGCAACGGCGGTATTACCGACGAGCAGCTGCGCCAGTACCTGGAGGAGCTGCTGGGCCAGCAGGGCCAGGGCCAGGGTCAGGGCTACTAACGAGCCACTCCACACATAGCGAAGCCAGAGGGGGCTGTTCCGCCAACGCGGGACAGCCCCCTCTTTTCCTATTGATCCGTTGGGACAGAGGAAAACGAATCATTTGGAAATGGCAAGGGCATGGTTTGATCGCGCGATCCATCCCGGTTCGGCGGCTGCCGATTCGGTGCGGTTTGAGACCGCTATTCGGCGCCATGGTGACCGGTGGTACTCTAGTATCCGTTTGAAATCGAGCGAAGGAGTGCCGCTATGGAGCAATCGAGCCTGTTTGGTGACGGCGTGGACATCGATACCGAAACGCCCGCGGGCGCGGATGCCGCTGCGCCGGCCGACGCCCATGCCCAGGCCGCCGCGCGCGCGGCCGAGCTGCGCCACGAGCTCGATTACCACGCGTACCGCTACTACATGCTCGATGCGCCCGAGATCACGGACGCCGCCTTCGACAAAATGCTCGTTGAGCTGCAGCAGATCGAGGCGACCTACCCCGACCTGGTGACGCCCGACAGCTATACCCAGCGCGTGGGCGGCTACGTGAGCGAGCAGTTTACACCGGTCACACATATGGCGCGCATGTATTCCATGGACGATGCTATGGATCTGGACGAACTTGACGCGTGGCTCCAGCGCGCCGAGGATGCGCTCGGTGCCGGCAGCGTCACCTATACCTGCGAGCTTAAGATCGACGGCTTGGGCGTCGCGCTTACCTACCAAAACGGCACCTTCGTACGCGCCGCCACGCGCGGCGACGGCACCACGGGCGAGGACGTGTCGCTTAACGTGCGTACCATCAAGGATGTGCCCATGCACCTGTCCGAGCCGGCGCTCGCCCACATGGGCGCCGATCGCGAGCGTACCATCGAAGTGCGTGGTGAGGTCTACATGCCCAAGGGCAGCTTTGTCCGTCTAAACGAAGAGGCCGATGCCGAGGGCCGCGACCCCTTTGCCAACCCGCGCAACGCTGCTGCAGGATCCCTGCGCCAAAAGGACCCCAAGGTCACGGCGCGCCGCGACCTGGCCACCTTTATCTACGCCATTGCCGATACCGATCCGCTGCACGTCCACAGCCAGCGCGAATTTCTCGACTGGCTGCGCAGCGCCGGCTTCAGCGTCAACCCCAACGTGGCCCGCTGCGCCACGCCGGCCGAGGTCCACGAGTTCTGCGCCCAGGCCCTCGAGCACCGCGGTGACCTGGACTACGACATCGACGGCGTAGTCGTAAAGGTCGACAGCTTCCAACAGCAGCTCGACCTGGGCTTTACCGCCCGCGCGCCGCGTTGGGCCATCGCCTTTAAGTTCCCGCCCGAGGAAAAGCAGACCGTCCTGCGCGAGATTCGCATCCAGGTGGGTCGCACCGGCGTGCTCACGCCGGTCGCCGAGTTCGACCCGGTGACGGTCGCCGGCTCCACCATCGCGCGCGCCACGCTGCACAACATCGACGAGATCCGCCGCAAGAACGTGCGCGAGGGCGACACTATCATCGTGCACAAGGCGGGCGACGTAATCCCCGAGGTCGTGGGCCCGGTGCTCGACAAGCGCCCGGCCGATTCGGTCGACTGGCACATGCCCGAGGTCTGCCCCGTGTGCGGCAGCCCCGTGGTTCACGAGGATGGCGAGGTGGCCTACCGCTGCGTGTCCATCGACTGCCCCGCACAGCTCAAGGAGCGCCTGCTCCACTGGGTGAGCCGCGGCTGCATGGACGTCGACGGCCTGGGCGACGAGATCGTCGACAAGATGATCGCCGCTGGCCTGATCCACGATGTCGCGGACTTCTACCAGCTCACGGTCGACGACATCGCCGGCCTGGACACGGGGCGCGTGTACGCCAGCTCCAACAGCAAAAAGGGCGTTAAGAAGGGCGATCCCATTCCGGTAGGCCTTAAGACGGCCGAGAAAATCATCGCCGAGCTCAACAAGTCCAAGAGCCAGCCGCTCGGTCGCGTGCTGTTTGCCCTGGGCATCCGCCACGTGGGCAAGAGCGTGGGCGAGGTCATCGCCGAGCGATTCCTGTCGATCGACAAGCTCATCTTGGCGAGCGAAGAGGATATCGCCGAGTGCGAGGGCATCGGTCCCAAGATTGCGGCGAGCGTCAAGCAGTTCCTGGCCGTGCCCGAGAACCTCGCCGTGCTGGAACGTCTGCGCCAAGCGGGCCTTTCGCTCGAGGTCGACTTGGGCGCCGCTCATGCGCAAGCCGCGGCCGAAGCTGGCGTGGCGGGCGAGCTCGCCGACGCACAGCCGCTTGCGGGTCTGACCTTCGTGCTCACCGGCACGCTCGTCAACCGCACGCGCGACGAGGCAGGCGCGGCGCTCAAGGTGCTCGGCGCCAAGGTTTCGGGCAGCGTGTCGAAGAAGACGAGCTATCTGGTCGCCGGCCCCAAAGCGGGCTCCAAGCTCACCAAAGCCGAGCAGCTGGGCGTGCCTGTATTGGATGAGGACGCACTCGAGCAGATTTTGGCTACTGGCGAGGTGCCTGAGGCGTAAGGCATCGATAGCCAAATTGAAGAACCGCCCGGAAGCACGATGCCTTCCGAGCGGTTCTTACTTTGCTGGGGCAACCGGCACCGTGATCTGCGTTACGTAGGTTGCCGGGTCGTCGCTGATGATGTCATCGATAAGGGCGATCTCGCGCGAAGGCCCGGTGGGCGCCAGGTTGTGCTCGCGCATATAGCCGAGCAGCTGCTTATAGCGCGGGGCTGCTTGCCCGTGCGTGCCGCGGAAGCTTATGGTCAGGCAGCGCGCGGCAGGTCGCGTCTCAACGTCGCCCAAGTAATCATCGGTGTCATCGAGCAGCAGGAAGACCTCGTCGTAGCCATCAAAGTCGCCGGCGGCGAGGCGTTCGGGCGCGATGCCCACACCCAGATTGCCCAGATAGGCAAAGGTTTCGTGCTGCCCCTGCTGAAGCTGGCGGATATGCCATCCCAGCGAATAGGCGTCGGTGGGATTGACGCGCTCGTGCAGCGTGGCGCAGCGAAGTTCGGGTTCCTCGATTTCGCTAATGGTGTCGAGATCAGCATTCAAAGCGCCATGAAGCAAGGCAAGCCGCTGGTCAATCTTGCGCGACATGCGCTCCAACTCACGCCGCCTGTGCTCAATTAACTCCTGTTGCTTGGTCAGTTGCCGTTGTATCAAATCCATATCGCGCGTAGTGACAAACTCGCGAATCTGCGCCAGCGGCAAGTCGAGAACGCGCAGGTTGCCGATGGTGTTGAGGGTGGAGAGCTGCCGCGATCCGTAGTAGCGGTACCCACTTGCCGGATCGACATATGCCGGCTCCAACAGCCCCATCTGCTCGTAATGACGCAGTGTGCCCACGCTCAAATTGAGCAGGCGCGCCACCTCGCCAATGCGGAGCAGGCCCTCGGTATGTTCAGTTGGCGAGTCGGCCATAGGAACGCTCCTTTCAATAGAGCCGGGGAGGGGCGCCAGGCTCGCGTTGCCCCGCTACGCCACCAGTTTGTCAAAAGCCCCGCGCCGGTTGAGCACGGTAAACGCGACAACACAGATGACTGCCGACAAAATCGATCCGCACGGCGAGGCAATGCCCATGGGAAACAACGTATCGGAATAGGCGTTCGACAGCAGCCATGCACCGGGCACGCGAATGAGCGCCACGGCCAGCACGTTGTGCGCAAAGCCGATGTAGCTCTTGCCGTATGCAGCGAAAAAGCCGCTAAAGCAAATGTGGATGCCGGCAAAGATTGCATCGAAAATGTAGCTGCGCATATAGCCGGTGCCGGCCGCGACCACCGCGGGGTCCTTGGCAAAAAAGCCGATAAACGCCGGTGCCACCAGCCACATCAGCACCGTGATCAGGCAACCGTACACGACCGAGATGGTCATGGCATCTTTGAGCACCTGACGCGCGCGGTCGCCCTTGCCTGCGCCGGCGTTTTGCGCCGTGAGCGCGCTGACGGTGGCACCCATGGAACTCGGCACAATGAACAAAAAGCTGATCATCTTCTCGACCAGGCCCACGGCGGCGGCGTCGACCAGGCCGCGGTGGTTGGCGATGACGGTGATAAACATAAACGCCACCTGGATGCAGCCGTCCTGCACGGCTACGGGCACACCGATCTTAAGAATGCTGCCGAGCACTTCGGGCTGGGGGCGCAGGTCGCTGCGCTTAACGTGGATGTTCGTGCGACGGCTCTTGAGCCACACGAGCGCGAGGGCCACGCTCGACGTCTGCGCGATGACCGTGCCGAGCGCCGCGCCCACGGGGCCGAGCCCCATGTGTCCGATAAACAGAAAGTCGAGCGCGATGTTGATGATGCATGCCACGCCGATCACGTACATAGGCGAGCGCGAATCGCCCAGGCCGCGAAAGATGGCCGAAAGAATGTTGTACGCGGCGATAAAGGGAATGCCGATAAAGCAGATACGCAGGTAGGCGGCAGTTCCTTCGACCGCTTCGGCTGGCGTGCCAATGAGTGCCACAATCTGCGGACACAGTGCGAGCAGGACAGCGGCCAGCACCACCGAGACACCCATAAAAAGCGTGATGGTGTTGCCGATGGCGGTCTCGGCGCGGTCGAAGCGGCGCGAGCCCACGGCGTGGCCGACGATGACCGTCGTTCCCATGGCCAGGCCCACAAGCGTCACGGTAATGATATAGAGCGTCTGCGCGCCATTGCCCACGGCGGTGATGCCGGCGGCGCCGCTAAACTGCCCCATCATGTACAGGTCGGCCATGCCGTAGAGCATCTGCAAAAAGTACGAGAGCATATAAGGCAGGGCAAAGACCGCGATGGTCTTGAGGACATTGCCGCGTGTGAGGTCGTGTTCCATGGGCGGGGCACTTTCTGGCTTAGATCGTTTACGTACCAGTGTAGTGAAAACCCTACAACGATTGTAGAGTCAAGGTTTGTGTTGGCGGTGGGGCGAAAAAGTCACGCACGCGTTCATTTCCAATTGAATACAGGGGCGCGTCCTGCGAGCTTGGTGCCTGCACTAGCCTTGCAGAAATCGATTTCGGAACACTTGACACCGCCGCACGGCGCGCCATAATACGTGGGTTTGCGAACAACGTTTGATGGGGGATGAACCTGCGTGCGCAATCTCAAGATTCTGTTTTCCTATCTGGGGGCATACCGCCGCGATGCCATGCTCGGCGTGCTCTTTGTGACGGCCGAGACGGCGCTCGAGCTGTTTATCCCGGTCATCATGGCAAATATCATCGATGTAGGCGTGCCCGCGGGCGACATCAACTACATGCTGTTGCAGGGCGCGTATATGCTGGTATGCGCCGCATGTTCGCTGCTGCTTGGCTTGGGCTATGCACGCACGTCCGCCCGCGTTGCCTCGGGGCTGGGCGCTAACCTGCGCGAGGCCGAGTATCGAAAGATCCAGACGCTCGCCTTTGGCAATCTGGATAACTACGACGCCAGCTCGCTCGTCACGCGCATGACCACCGATATCACTGTTATTCAAAACGCCATCGGCAACGGCTTTCGCCCCATGGTGCGCGGTCCCGTGACGCTTATCGTCGGCTTGGTCTATGCGTTGGTGCTGTCGCGTCCGCTTGCTACGGTATTCGCGATTATTCTGCCGGTGCTGGCGATCGTACTGGGCGTTATCACCTGTCGCGTCAGTCCGCTCTACCGCCAGCTGCAGACCTCGATGGACCATCTCAACGGTGTGGTGCAGGAGGACCTCACCGCCGTGCGCGCCGTCAAGGCGTACGTGCGCGCCGAGCACGAGGAGGCCAAGTTCGATGCCGTCAATACCGAGCTCGCGCACACGGCGACGAAGACCTTTGGCAACGCCGTGCTCAACCTGCCGGTGTTTCAGCTGTCGATGTACGTGGCGGCGCTTTCCATTCTGTGGATCGGCGGTCGCATGATTCTTGCCGGCGAGCTCGGCGTGGGCTCGCTCACGGGCTTTATGAGCTACGTGCTGCTCATCATGAACTCGCTCATGATGATCTCCAACGTGTTTTTGCTGCTCACCCGCGCACTTGCCAGCGTGGAGCGCATCTCGCGGGTGCTCGACGAGCGTTCGCTTATCCAAGCGCCCGACGCTGCCGCTGCCGTGCACGGGGTGGCCGACGGAAGCATCGAGTTTCGCGACGTGTCGTTTAAGTACCGCGCGGATGCTGCCGAGGATGTGCTCGAGCATATTGACCTTTGCATTGAGGCAGGCTCCACGGTGGGCGTGCTCGGCGGCACGGGCTCGGGCAAGAGTTCGCTTGTGCAGCTGATCGCGCGCCTGTACGACGCCACCGAAGGCGCCGTACTCGTGGGCGGGCGCGATGTGCGCGATTACGACCTGGTTGCCCTGCGCGACGCCGTGGGTATCGTGCTGCAAAAGAACGTGCTGTTTACGGGTACCGTGCGCGAGAACCTGCAGTGGGGCGCGCCCGATGCCACCGACGAGGAGCTGCTGCGCGCCTGTCGAGCGGCATGTGTGGACGAGTTCCTGGATCGCATCGGCGGACTCGACGGCTATCTGGGCCAGGGCGGTGCCGGTGTCTCGGGCGGGCAGAAGCAGCGCCTGTGCATCGCGCGTACATTGCTCAAACATCCGCGTGTGCTCATCTTTGACGATTCGACCAGCGCGGTCGATATGGCGACCGACGCCAAGATTCGTGAGCATATTGCTCAGATTCCCAATACGACGGTGATTGTCATCGCACAGCGCATTGCGAGCGTCATGGATGCCGACCGCATTATTGTGTTGGACGACGGTCGTGTCCACGGCGTGGGCACGCACGAGGAACTGCTGGCGGGCGATAGCATCTACCAGGAGATTTACGCCTCGCAGATGGAGTTCGCGGGGAACGCGGACACCGGCGACGGCTGCGACGATGGCTGCGCGAATGATCCGTTTTCCTGCGTTCCCAGCGGATCGCCCTTGGAAGGGGGTGAGCGCCATGCCTAAGACATCCGCTCAGGCCCGTCCCGCCAATCTGACGCAGACGCTCCGCCGCCTGCTCTCCTACATGGGACACGCCAAGTTTTCGCTGCTCGCGGTGGGTGTGCTTGCCTCTGTGGCCGCCATCGCGAGCCTTGCCGGTACCTACATGGTGCGCCCCATCGTCAACGGTTTGGCAACGGGCGGCGAGGAACTGCTCGCTAGGCAGGTTATCTTTACCGCTGCCATCTACGCCGCGGGCGTGCTCTCGGCTCTGGGCTACTCGCAGATCATGGTGCGCGCGGCCCAACGCGTGGTGTCCGATATTCGCCGCGACCTGTTCGCGCACATCCAGATGCTGTCGCTGAGCTACTTCGACAGCACGCGCTCGGGTGACATCATGAGCTTCTTTACCAACGACGTCGACACCGTCTCCGAGGCGCTCAACAACAGCTTTGCCAACGTGATTCAGGCGAGCATCCAGGTGGTCGGCACCACGGCCATGCTCATCATCCTCAACTGGCAGCTCACGATTATCACGCTCGTGTGCGATGTGGCCATTGTGCTGTACGCTCGCTACTCGGGCATGCGTTCCAAGCGCTTTTTTGCCGCCCAACAGGCGTCGCTTGGCGACCTGGACGGATATATCGAAGAGATGGTCTCGGGCCAAAAGGTCATCAAGGTCTTTAATCACGAGCAGGCCAACGTGGCTGGTTTTGACGCGCGCAACCAAGAGCTGCGCCGCACCGGTGGTGCCGCGCAGGCCTACGCCAACTCGATGGTGCCCATGACCGTGGTGATCGGCTATGCCAACTACGCCATCGTCGCCGTGGCGGGCGGCATACTCTGCATCAAGGGGCTCGCCGACGTAGGTGCGCTCGCGAGCTATCTGGTCTTTGTACGCCAGGCGGCCATGCCCATCAACCAGTTTACGCAGCTCGGCAACTTCTTGCTTAACGCACTGGCCGGCGCCGAGCGCTTGTTTGCCGCCATGGATTTTAAGCCCGAGGTGGACGAGGGCTGCGTGGAGCTGGTGCAGACGGGCGATGCCGCGTGGGCGTGGAAGATTCCCGAGGGCCAGGGCGTGGGCGCGTACGGACACTTGCATGACGTGGCAGCCGTTGATGAGTCGGGCCGCGCGGTGGCTGCCGACGGTACCGAGCTCACGTGCGGCTTGGTTCCGCTTGCCGGCGACGTGCGCTTCCATGCCGTGGACTTTTCCTACGTGCCGGGCACCCGCGTGCTCACGGACCTCAACCTGTTTGCCAAGCCGGGGCAAAAGATCGCGTTTGTGGGCTCGACGGGCGCCGGAAAGACGACCATCACCAACCTCATCAACCGCTTCTACGAGGTCGATGACGGCGAGATCACGTACGACGGCATCGACGTCAAGCACATTGCCAAGGCCAGCCTGCGCGGGTCGCTCGGCATTGTGCTGCAGGATACGCACCTGTTTAGCGGCACCATTGCGCAGAACATCCGCTTTGGCAAGCTCGACGCGACCGACGAGGAGGTGCGCGCCGCTGCCGAGGCGGCCTGCGCCGACTCGTTTATTCGCCGCCTGCCTAGAGGCTACGACACGCCGGTCACGGCCGACGGCGCCAACCTGTCGCAGGGCCAGCGCCAGCTGCTCGCCATCGCGCGCGTGGCCGTCGCTGACCCGCCGGTGCTCATCCTGGACGAGGCCACTTCGAGCATCGACACGCGCACCGAAAAGCTCATCGAGCGCGGTATGGACCGCATCATGCGCGGACGCACCACGTTTATGATCGCGCACCGCCTGTCCACCGTCCGCGACGCCGATGCCATCATGGTCCTCGAACACGGCCGCATCATCGAGCGCGGCGCGCACGAAGAACTGCTCGCCCAGCACGGCGAGTACTGGCAGCTGGCGCATGGCTTAAAAGAGTTGGATTAACCCGTTCGAGCACGATGCTTTGACCCTTCATGCCGCTCACCTCGTCTCAAACCATCACAACATTCGACGTTTTTTGCCAAAGTCGGGAAAAGCATCGAATGTTGTGATGGTTTTTCTACCACTCGATCGGGTGGAATCGCTTTCTTGCGCACGAAGGTGTGCGGACCCGTGGGCAGGGGAATAAGGTTGGTTATCTGACTTCATTGGAGGGCTCATGGACCTGCCGATCGTCCTGTCCCATAAGACTGCCTGGCTGTACCACAATGTGGCGCGCCCGTCCGAGCCGCTCTCGCGAGCAAGCAGCCTATACGATGAGGACTCGCTTGCTAGCGAGGCGGAGCCGACTGCGAGCCTGCCCAAATTGGGACTCGATGCCAAGGGACTGAGGGCTTCGACAGCAGTTGGGATCGTTACCGACTATCTGGTTTCGCTTGGTATTCCACGAGAAGAGCTCGATCATATCGACACACTCGTCAACTTCGATTTTGAGCGTTCGACGCCGGCTGGGTTTAGGTGCCACGTGTTTGGGGCGCCGGTACCTCCAGGCCATCTTATCGAGGTGGCAGAGGGCCTTCTGGTGGTTGATGAGGCCATGTGCTTTGTCCAAGCGGGTTCGTGGATGAGTGAGCCCGAACAGCTGGAGTATGGTTATGAAATCTGCGCCCGATACCATTTGAATCATCTGTCGACAGGCGATTATATCGAGATGGGGCAGAGGTATACCGTTGCCGACTTGATTGCCTATTGCAATGAGAACCGATCTCGTCAGGGGGCCATACGCGCGGCCGCCGTGCTCAAGCGCGTGCACGATGGCGCGCGGTCGCCCATGGAGACGGCCACCGCAATCATGGTCGTAGCAAAACGTTCCCAGGGCGGGCTGGGATACGCCAAGATCGAGCTCAACCATTGGGTCGATGTTCCCAACGAGTTCAAGTATCTCGCAAAGGCCGGGTATTTCGAGATCGACGTATATGCGCCTGCGAGCGGTACGGGGATTGAATATAACGGCTCGGACCATCTTGATAAGCAGCGCAGCGCGTCGGATGCGGAGCGTATGACCGTGCTGAGCGCGCTGGGCTTTAGGATGATCGTCCTCACCGGGACTCAGTTTGCCCACCAGCTGCAATTGCACCGGACGATGAACGCCATTGCGCTCGCTATGGGCCTTAAGTGCGACCGAAGCGAAGCGTTCCAGAAACGTCAGAACGACCTGCGAGAATTCGTGATTCGGCACTGGGACGGCGGCCTCTAGGGGCGTTTTGGTCCTTCTACGGGGTGCCGTGGGCAGGCAAACCATCACAACATTCGACGTTTTTTGCCAAAATCGGGAAAAGCATCGAATGTTGTGATGGTTTGTGTGCTGAGGATGGGCTTGGGAAGTTCGTTTTGCTCGAAGCGACCTGTCCTGTCGTACGGGTGTCGGCGTGATTCTCCCGTGGGGTATTATGTTTTCCGAAGAATAAAACGCCGCGTGAGGGGAGGCCTGCGTGGACGGACACGTGCAACATGACGGCTTTGGCCGCGATATCAACTACCTGCGTATTGCCGTTACCGACAAGTGCAATTTCCGCTGCATTTACTGCATGCCGGCCGATGGCGTGGCGCCCCGCGCGCACGACGAGCTGCTCAGCGCCGAGGAAATCGCCCGCTTTGTGCGCTTGGTAGCGGGGGAGGGCATTCGCCGCGTGCGCCTGACGGGCGGCGAGCCGCTGGTCAGCCGCCGTATCATTCCGCTTATTCGCGACATCCGCGCGATTCCGCAGATCGAGGACATCTCGCTTACCACCAACGGCGCCTTGCTGCCCAAGCTGGCGCCGCAGCTCAAAGACGCGGGGCTTAACCGCGTCAACATCTCGCTCGACACGCTCGACCCCTTGCTGTTTGGAAAGATCACGCGCCTGGGTCGGCTCGAGCAGACCATGGCCGGCATCGACGCGGCGCTGGCTTGGGGCTTTGAGCCCGTTAAGGTCAACTGCGTTGTGGTGCGCCGACTCAACCAGGATGTGGCGGCCCTTGCGCGGCTCACGCTCGACCGCCCCATCCACCTGCGCTTTATCGAATACATGCCCATTGGCGACGAGCGCACGAGCTCGCATTGCGCTGTGGACCCGCATGCGCCCGCGCTCAATCCCGAGCTGTGGGACGCGAGCGATACCGTGCCGAGCGACGAGCTGCGGGCGCGCATCAATGCCGGGGCCGCCGCGGTGGGACTGGGCGACCTCGAGCCGCTCGACATCAACGACGCTCCTGCCGGCGCGGGCCCTGCGCGCTACTGGCGCTTTCCGGGTGCGGCGGGAACGGTCGGCTTCATCAGCGCCATGTCCAATCATTTTTGTGCGAACTGCAACCGTCTGCGCCTGACGGCCGATGGCAACGTGCGTCCGTGCCTGTTCAGCGATGCCGAGTATTCGGTGCGTGAGGCGCTGCGCCGTGGTGATGATATGCAGGTACTTTCGATTTGGCGCGATGCTGTGGCCCACAAACCGCAGGAACACGCGATAATTGAGGGCACGCAACGATTTATGTCCCAAATCGGAGGATGATCATATGGCCAAGAGCAGGTACGCCGATGCCACCAAGGCCGCTCGCAGGGCCGCGATGTCTGCCCACAAAGTCACGGCTGCGGCGAATGCTGGCAACGCCGACGCGTCCGCGCAGCCGACTGCCGGTGCTGCCACCGAGCCCGCCCGTGACGCCCGTCGCGACGAGCTCACGCACGTGGACGCCAAGGGCGAGGTGCGTATGGTGGACGTGTCCGACAAGGCCGAGACCCATCGCATTGCCATCGCCGAGGGCACCATCCTCATGCACCCCGAGACGCAGGCCATGGTGCTGCAGGACCGCGCTAAAAAGGGCGATGTGCTTGCTTGTGCGCGCGTGGCGGGCATCATGGCCATCAAGCGCACGAGCGACATCATCCCCATGTGCCATCCGCTGCTCATTACCAAGAGCAAGTGCGACATTGCGCCCATCGCTCCGGCGGGGACGCCGGCCGAGGACGTGCCCGAGGGCTGGGCGCCGGCGCGCGTGGACGGGCAGGTTGGCTTTCACGTACTGGTTACAGCTGGTGTGACGGGCAAGACCGGCATCGAGATGGAGGCCCTGACCGGCGCGAGTGCCGCGTGTCTGACCATCTATGACATGTGCAAGGCCGTCGATCGCGGCATGGAGATCGTCGACGTGCGCCTGCTGCACAAGGAGGGCGGTCGCTCGGGCGTGTGGGATCGTGCCGAACGCCAGGCCGCTACTGTTGAGGCCGTGGGAGCCGCGGGCAATGCACCCGCGGGCACACCCGTCGCCGTTGCGCCCGCAGCTCCGGCACCGGCCGTTCCCGCGATCGCGTTTATCGGCTACCAAAACTCGGGCAAGACCACACTCGTCGAGAAGGTCATCGCCGAGCTCACACGCCGCGGCCTGCGCGTAGGTTCGCTCAAGCATCATGGGCATCATGGCTTTGATATCGATGTGCCCGCTAAGGATACGTGGCGCCATCACCAGGCCGGATCCAAGCACGTGGGACTCATCTGCGCCACGCGCTGGGCGGAGTACGCCGATACGCGCGAGGAGGACGAGATGCTCGCGCGCGAGCTGCTGTCGCGCTACAACGATGTTGACGTGGTGATCATCGAGGGCTACAAGACCGAGGGCTTCGACAACATCGTGGTGGCGCGCTCCGGTGTCGACCGTCTGCGCGGCAAGAGCTCGCTCGATCTGGTCGACGGTCACACGCTGGCCCTTGCCTGCAACGAGGCCCTGGCGCGTCAGGCCTTCGACGCCGGCTTTGCGACCCGAGCCATCAACATCAACGACGCCCGAGCCATCTGCGACCTCATCCAAGATCATCTGGCCTAAAACCTGCCAAAAAGGGACAGGTTTGTTTTGGCAGGTTTTATCTGGGCAGACGTCACTTCCACCACAAAGGGGCCAGGCACCTTTGTGGTGGTTTTTGCTTTGGTAGATGTGTGGGACATGCCTTACAATCTACCAAGTAGTTCATGACGGGCGAAAAACGGAGAAAAGGGGCTTGATGCGTCCTTAATGTTTCATGCGGATTGATTGATTTGACAGACGGTGGCGAATGCCCGCCGTCCGCATTCGTATGAAACAAGGAGTCTCCATGCTCGCCTCCCTTTTCTCAAAGCCTCAATCATCGCTGTCCGCGCAGGCCAAGCGCCTGGTGGCGATGCGCTTTCTCATCTACACCGGTTTTCAGACCAGCTACTTTATCGGCGTCATCGGAACGCTCACCTATGCGGACGGCGCTTCGGTCGTCGCGACATCGCTGGCCGTCCTGTTCATGAACGTTTTCGTGATCCTGGGATCCTTTGCGGGTGGCGCGGCACTCGATGCCTGGGGTCCGCGCCGCCATTTCTTGCTGAGCATCGTCGGCACGCTCGCAACTGGCACGGCAATCATCGCCTTTGGCAGCACGACCGGAACAGTCCTTGCCGGTGCGATGCTCCTGGGCTTTGTGATGGGGTTCGCCCAGCCCATCGCCACATCCTATCCAGCCTACCTCACCGATGATCCTGCCGAGCTCAAAGACATCAACTCCGCCATTGCCATGTTCTCAAACGTGAGTATCATCGTTGGCCCCACGCTGGGCGGCTTTGTCGCGGCGGCTGCGTCGTCGCGCGCGGTGTTCGTGCTTATGATGCTCTTTACCGTGCTGGCACTCATCGCCGGCTGGGGCTTTAGGCCGCAGACCAGCCATGTCGCCGGGCATGCGGATGCCGATTCGGCAGAGGAAGGGGAGCGCGCGGGACAAAGCTCCAACCCCAGCGCATCCTCCCGCGCCACCTTCGCAGCCAGCATCAAGACAGTCTTCACCAACAGCGTCCTCGCCCTGCTGTTCTGCATTATCTTTCTTTCGAACTTTGGCTACGGAGCCTTCGATCCGCTGGAGTCGTTCTTCTACCGCGATGTCCTGCACGTCGGCGTTGAGTGGATGGGCTGGCTTTCGTCGGCCTGCGGTGTGGGCGCGGTGCTGGGCGCCGTGGTTGCGCTTCGGATGCCGCCGCACCTGGTCAACCTCAAAACGCTGCTCGTGGCGCTCATGTCCGTGGGCCTGGGAAGTTTGCTCTATGTGGGAACGCCGCACGTGGGCGTAGCCCTCGTCGGCCAGATCGCCCTGGGCATAGCTTGGGGCGTCGTCAACCCGCTCCACAACACCATTGTGCAAACGACGGCTCCGCTCGAGCAGCTCGGTCGCGTCAATTCGGTCATGGGCTTTGGCAATATGTTCGCTGGCGTGGCCCCTCTGGCGGTTGCACCGTGGCTGGCGGCAACATTTGGCGTACAACGGACACTCGTGGGGGCGGGCATGGTCGTGACGGCGGTCCCTGCGGCGTTGCTGCTGTTTGGACGCAATCACTTGGAACGTGCCGTAAAGCAGTAAGAAACCATCACAACATTCGGTAAAAAACGCGATTTTGCCGAAAAACGTCGAATGTTGTGATGGTTTGGCCCGCAAATGTCACTTCCACCACAAAGGGGCCAGGCACCTTTGTGGTGGTTTTTGCTTTGGCAGGCCGCGCCTGCGCCTTGGTATACCATGTACGCCGTTTGCGAATACACCCCACACCGCCGCACAACCCAGAAAGGCCCCCATGGACGCCACCTTCAGCCATATCAAAGCCGTGTTCTGCGATATCGACGGCACGCTGCTCACGAGCCAGCACACGGTGTCACCGCGCACCGTGGCGGCGATTCGCGCCCTGCGCGAGCGCGGCGTGCTCTTTGGCCTGTGCACCGGGCGTGACGCCCACGCGACCGAGGCCATGTACGAGCTCTGGGGCATCGAAGGCCTGGTGGACGTGATGGTGGGCTGCGGTGGCGCCGAGGTCATCGACCGCGCGCACGACATCAACGAGCTGAGCTATCCGCTGCCGGGCGAGACCATCGCGCGCATCTGCAAGCACATGGCGGACCTTCCGGCAACGCCCGTCTGCCCCCGAGACGGCGTGTTCTACGTACCCGAGAGCAACGCGTGCGTCGAGCACCTGTCGCGCGTCGACGGTGTGCCCTACCAGGTGGTCGATTTTGCCGAGTTTTTGCGCGAGCCGCAGCCCAAGGTGATGTTTACCATGGCGCCCGAGGTAATGCCGCGGGTGATTGAGCGGGCGTCGACGTTTGCCGATAACACTGTTAAGGCGGCGGCTCTGCAAACCACGCAGCGGCTCTACGAGTTCATGGATCCGCGCGTGTCCAAGACGCGCGGCCTTGTGCGCGTGGCAGAGCTCAACGACATGGATCTCCAGGACATCTGCGTGTTTGGCGATGCCGATAACGACACCTGCATGGTGGCTGACGCCGGCGTGGGCGTGGCTATGGCAAACGGCAGCGACGCCACCCGCGCCGCCGCCGATTTTGTAACCGCCAGCAACGACAAAGACGGCATCGCGATCTTTATTGAGGAACATCTGCTGTAGCGGGGGGGGGAGAACTACCACAAAGGGGGCAGGCGCCTTTGCGGTGGCCTCAGGCGATTTGGGCGAATTGATACCTAAAATCTGCGCGCAAATTCAAATATGGTCGTCAGAACATCATGCTTCTAACCACCGATGGGTTAAAGATATTCTCATCAATTTGGTAGGGTATTCCTTCCGGTTAATGAGTCACCGCTCACGGTCGATTTTCGACCGTTCACAGGATGTTTGCTCTTGAGCAAAATGTTGTGCAAATAAATCTAATGCCATTAAAAAATAATAGGCAACTAAATTACCAGCAGAAACAAAAAATAGATAGCGAATAAACGAAGGCAAATCTGAGTAAATGTCAAGAGAATTGAGAACTTGCACAAAAATGTCGGTTTTGCTGCTCAGATGTTTAAACAATCGTTATAATTGCATCACTTAGCGAGCGCAATTACAGATTGCGCAGATACGTTTGATAGGGAAAGAGCAAGATCGCGGTCTCTTGGGGAGGAGACATCGATGAAAGCGAATTCGGACAAATTTAAGCAGAGTAATAAAGCGACGTGCCGTGTACTGGCAGGCGTTTTGTGCGGAGCCTCCGTTTTGAGCCTGGTGCTGTCGCTCGTCATGCCTCCGATCTCGCAGGCCATTGCCAACGATGCCCAGACGGTTTCTGCCGAGGAAACTGTGATGGGGGGGGGTTCCTCAAGTGAGTCTACTGATGTAGGCAGCACTGCTAACGAGGATTTCAAAAACCAGGATAGCGACGATGTCGAGAATGACGCGACCGGCGATGCCGAGAATGACGCGAACGAGGATGCCGTAGCAGACTCGACAGCCGATGACGCGGAGACCGAGGGCGTCGTGCAGCCTTCCGACGCACAGACTTCTGATGATGAAAATAGCGACGAAAATGCCAGCGTCAGTGCCGATGGCTATACCGAGGTAAAGGATAATGTTGTTGGGAAATTCGCCAACGGCGGCAAGTTTCGACTGACGGGTTCTGCCTATTCGGATCAGCAGATTACCATCAACAAAGACACCACTATCGATCTTGCGGGACAGATGCTCTACCGCGGTTCCGGCAACTCGGACTCCTTCTTTGTGGTCGAAAGAGGAGCTACACTCACTATCGAAGACTCAGGTAAAAACAAGAAAGACGAACAGACTCAGGTCACGACGCAGGCGGGCCAGTTGGCGACTATGACATGGACTCAGGGAAGCGGCCCCAATAGCGGCCTTCCTAAGAGTCTTACTTACTATGAGACTACGAGCACGCCCAATCAAGATGGACTCGGGACCACCGAGACTACGACCAAGCATTTCGTTACGGGCTTTGGCGCTATCGATGCAGCATCGGACAGCGGTTCCGTAAAGTATGTGGTCAACGTTGAAGCGGGCGGCATACTCAATCTCAAGGGCGGCATGATTACCACGGCTGCCAATCTGGGCAACAGTGGTCATGTGATTTATTCCGAGGGTACGGTCAAAATCGAGGGCGGTTATGTCACCAACGGTAGCGGCGGCGGCTGGGGCGGCGGCCTGTGTGTGACGGGCAGCAATGCCAAGCTCGAAATGACAGGCGGTGTGATCGCGGGAAACAAGGCGGGCTCTGGCGGCGGCGTCTATGCTGACAATGGAGCCACCCTGAACCTTGCGGGCGGAATTATCTCTGGCAATGCTACGTATGAAAGCATTTGCAACAGCGGCGGCAGTCCCGACAATGGTTATGGCGGTGGCGTCTTTACCAAAAATGCTGGCGTTACAATCAGCGGTTCGGCAAACATTACAAACAATAGTGTCGATTCCAATATCACTGAATCGTACAACAATGGTCTACTTGGCGGCGGTGGCATTGCTTCCGTCAGCGGAGGAACGTTGACCATGACGGGCGGTTCCGTTACTGACAACTACTCCCATGAGGCGGGTGGCGGTATCTACGCTGGTTTTTACAATCAGAGCATCGGCTTTAAAATGACTGGCGGCACGATTGCCGGCAATGTGGCCGAGAATGCCGAAGGCGGTGGTCTGCGTATTGCAGGCAGCGACAGTGTCGGCACGACTGCAACAATTAACGCTGGCGGTACTGACAAGATTTACATTACGAACAACAAAACGATGACGGGTAGCAACTCGGGTCGTGGTGGCGACTGGGGCGGCGGTGGCGTCTTTATCCAGAAGGGCGGCAAGCTCAACATCGTAAAGACACTGATTACTGATAATGAAGCCGGCGGCTGGGGCGGCGGCGTTGGTGCTTGCCCTACGGGTGAAACGATTGTCTCGCACTCAAATGGTGCCGCAATCTATAACAATACGGATCGTGGCGAGCACTTCTCTGCCGGTGGTAATGGCAAGGACGAGGACAGTAAGCCTGAGTACATTACCGATGACTTCAAAACTGCCGGCCACAAGGACTTCTTCCTCGTGCGCAAGAAGGGCAGCGATAAGACGGTCGCAGTCGTTCTTGGAAAGATGCTCGGCAATGGTTCTGCTGGCTGGAAGGGTACCTGTGATGGTCAAAAGATCGCCATCGATCCTAACGGCGGCGCCGAGGCCAAGTACATGTTCGGCTTGGAGGCCCATCCGACTGACGAGGCCGTAGGAAAGGCGCAAGTGGCGGCTACGACCATCATCAGTGGCAACTACTCGTTTACCCATGGCGGCGGCATCATGACCAACGGCGATCTCACCGTTGGCGAGGTTGCTGAGCTGAGCGTTTATCCGAACATGAAGCTCAACGCCACTAAGGTGCTTAAAGATGCAGAGGGAAACTCGCAAAGCCTTGAGGGACACGCGTACAAGTTTAAGCTGCTGCGCCAAGAGGGTTCCATTGAGCCTTCTTGGAAAGATGACGGCATGCTTGATATGGGCGAATGCAGCGTCGCAGGTGAGGCGACTGTTGAATCGGACGGCAGTATCACCTTCGACTCTGGCAAGGACTATTCTTCGGGGCAGTATGTTTTCTATCTAGTTGAGGAGCCCATCAGCGGCGACAACGAATTGGATACCAAATTCGATAAGACCATTTACAAGATCGTGGCAACAGTCGATAGCAATTCATACAAAACTGACCTTCTCATGTCGATTCCTATTAATTATTACAAGGTGAATAAAGTCACCGTCTCTAAAAAGGCCGAGGGGAATCAGGATTTCGTAGAACTTGATAGCGCACACTACTCCGTTACGCGTCCATCGGATAACAACTCGTCGGATGACACGACGACTACGGTCGTTATCGGTGACAATGATAACCCTACCTTTATCAACAAAATTGAGCCCTATACTTCTCTCGGCTCCTGGAAGCCTGCGGCAACCAAGGTCGTCAAGGGCGGCGAGATGAAGGAGTTCACGCTCGAGTTTGCGGATAACGATAAGTTCAATAATGCCGAGAGGGTTACGACCAAAGCCGGCGGCGACAATCCCCAGGAGCTTTATTTCCCTGATATTGAGTACGGCCTTAAAAACTTGAAGCAGAGGGAATCTGATGATCCGGGTCGTGGTGCTTACAAAGACTTCACGTACTACGTGCGCGAGAGTGCAGAGGTTTCGTGGTTCTCGCAATATAAGTACGACAAGTCGGTCTATCGATTTGATGTCAGGATGAAGGACCAGAAGGACGGTACGATCGAGGCTGAGTTGGTGACCTACACCAAGATCAAGGACGCCGACGGCAAGGATATCGCGACGAAAGACCAGCATCCTGTCAACTTCGACGGCACCAAACCCGAGTCCACCCCCACCTTCACCAACATCTACTCAACCTCTTTGCCCCTTTCTGGTATGTCGGGCGTCACTCTGACGTACCTTGCCGGCGCGGCGGTGCTTTGCGCTGCTGCGGCCTGGATGCACGCTCGTCGCAAGGCGAATGCGAAGGGAGGCGAGCGTCGTGAATAAGAAAGTTTGCTCCTTCCCGATCTTGTTTGCGCTGCTTGCCCTCCTGATCGGCACCTGCGCGGTTGTGTTCCCCGCATCCGCGCAGGCCGCGCCGAGCGCGAACGGTTCCATCACGGTGAGCGGCACCGTGGCGCGCAGCTACAACGCCTACCAGATCTTTAGGGCCAACGTCGTCGACGGCGACAGCGACGCCAAGATCGCCACCGACCTCGCCTGGGCAAGCGACGCCGTGCGCGACGCCGCGCTGCCCGTGCTGCACAGCGCCGGCATGCCCAATTCCCAGACCACCGCGCGGGAAGCTGCCGAGTGGCTCAACACCGATTCCCACCTTACGAGTGCGCTGAGCGCACAGCTCGCTCGTTCCCTCCAGAGCTCTGGCGCCGTGTCCGTGGCCCTTAACGCGGGCACGACGGCCGAGCTGCCCTGCGGCTACTGGCTCATCGTCGCCGACGACGCCATTTCCCAGAACGAGGCCGGCACCGCGCCGATCATGGCCCTGGTGGGCGGCAGCGCCGTCACCGTCAAGCCCAAGGCCGCGACGCCCAAGGTCGCCAAGCATGTGCTGGAGGACAGCACCGCCGCCTGGCAGAAGGCCGCCGACGCCACAGTCGCCGACGACCTGTACTGGCGCCTCTCTGCCACGGTTCCGGCGGGTCTTACCGCCTACGACACCTATACGGTGCGGTTCGTCGACACCATGAGCGCGGGGCTCGACCCCTCCAAGGTGGCCGCGAGCATGCGCGTGTACGTGGCGGCGGGCGCGGACGGCGGCTTTGACGCCGTTTCGGCCGGCAAGGACGGACGCGCCGGCACCAAGGCCGCGAAGGGCTGGACCGACATCACGGCCCAGTGCGCCACCAAGGTAGCGCCGGACGGTAAGACCTTCACCGTGCGCACCGGCGACCTGGTCGCCGCGCTCGGCGGGGCCGACGCCTTCACCGCAGGCGCCCGCGTGGTCGCCGTGTACGACGCACCGCTCAACAGCGCATGCAACCACGGCATCGCGAAGGGCAACCCCAACGAAGTTTACCTGCGCTACCCGCGTTCTCCCTTTGCCGACCAGTCCGGCGACGCCGGCTTCACTCGCACGCCGTGCGACGACGCATGCGCCTACACCTGGGATCTCGCACTCACCAAGCGCGGCAGCGACGGCGACAAGCCGCTGCCCGGGGCGGTCCTGAGCATCGCCGACGACCGCGGTCGCACGCTGTCGGCCGACGGCACGTGGGATGCAGAGGGCAAGGCCACCGTCACCACGGGCGAGGACGGCCGCGTGACCGTCTCGGGCGTGGACTCGGGCAAACTGGAGGTCCGCGAGCTCAAGGCACCCAAGGGCTACACCGCCTTTGAGGGCACGCGCTCCGTGACGGTCAAGGCCGAGGGCCTGGACGTCGACCAGGTGGCGGCCGCCAAGCCTAAGGTGACCGTATCGGCCGAAAGCCCTCTGCGAGTTGATGCCGCCGATGCCGGGAAGGGTTTAGTCGAGTTGTCGGTGCTTAACACCCCAAGTAACGAAGTGAGTCGAGGCTTTATGCCCTCGACGGGAGATAGAACGTTGGTGTTGGTAACGGCTTTGGCCGTCATCGGAGTAGTGGCTATTGTCGTCGCGCTCGTCATCAAGCGGGGAGGAGGTCGCCATGATAAATAATTGTCCCCCCCCCCTGCTCAATGGCGTACTGCCTCCGTAGCGATTAGAGCGCAGGGAAATGAGCCTGCTGACTTTTGGTGATGACGAGAATTAAAGCAACCTCCAAGAAAGAGGTCCCAACATGAAAGCAACCAAGAACATCGCACGCCTGGCAGTAACCGCCGGCCTCACCGCAGCCCTGAGCTTCGGCGGCGTGATGGCCCCGGTGAGTATGGCGTTTGCGGCGGAGGCGAACGGCTCGGTGACTATCGAGAACGTTAAGGGCAACACTACCGAGTTCCAGGGTTATCAGATTTTTAAGGCTGATGTTGACAGCGGTAAAGTTGCCAACATCACTTGGACAAACGATAGCGTGGAGAAGGCCGTCAAGGATGTTATCGAAAAAGAGGACAAGTCCTATGCGGGAAAGACCGCCCAGGACGCCGCGGACTGGATCACGAATAAGGTGACGGGAACCAACGAGACGACTCGCGTGGCGCCCGACAACATTGCTTATAAGATTGCTGACGCCGTAGACGGTATTACCCCAAGCGCGACGACGACCAGCAAAACCGCTTCCGGTCTTGCGCATGGCTACTGGCTCTTTGTGACCAAAACTGACACCATCGGAGTCGGCGAGGCGGGCACGTCTCCCATCTTCACTGTTGTGGGTAACACGCCCGTTAAAATCACCGAGAAAACGGGCATCCCCACCGTCGAGAAGAAGATCGTGAGCGATGCCGACAGCAAGGAGCACGACGCCGCTGACTCCCAGATCGGCCAGGACGTGACGTACAACCTCTATGGCACCATTGCCGAGAACTACGACAAGTACAATACGTATTTCTACAAGTTCTCCGACCAGATCTCCAAGGGCCTGACGTTGCAGGAGGGCGCAACGGTTTATCTGTACAAGAACACGACTGCTGCGAAGGGCGATCTCGTCCGCGCGAAAGGCAAGAATATTACAACGCAATTCAATGAGGTAACCGCCGCGGCTGCTACCGATGGCAGCAAGACAACGACGTGGACCTGCGCTAACCTGAAGAATGTAGATGGCGTTACCAAGGACTCCTGCATCGTCGTCTCCTATAAGGCACAGGTCAACGGCGACGCGGTCGTCGCGGGCACCGAGGGTAACGATAACGCCGTAACGCTTTACTACTCCAATAACCCCATGAGCGGCACGTACGGCGAGACTCAGCCCGACACGGTCAAGGACTACACCTACGGTCTCAAGATCAACAAGGTTGACCTGGGTACCGAGAAGACATTGAAAGATGCAAAGTTCACCATTACAACTAAGGGTGACGAGAACAGCACAAACGTTAAATATGTCAAGGAAGATGGCACTTTGAGTGGCACCGAGGTCGTTCTATCGACGGACGCCGATGGTGTCATTAGGCTTACTCATCTCGATGCCGGCGTCTATACGGTCACGGAGGTTACTCCCCCCTCCGGTTACACCGCGGTCAACCCCTTTACCTTCGAGATCAAGCCGACCATGACCGACGATGGTCCGGAGGCTGGTCTTACTGAGCTCAAGGGAGTACTTACGACTGACCAGGGCGGCAAGGTCATTGCCGGTATTACCGATGAGAATGCCGGCGATAACAATCTGACGGCGAAGCCTGGCTCCGATAAGGACGAGGACGGCATCTTCAACATCACCGTTGGCGATACCAAGCAGGTTGGCCTCCCGCTCACCGGCCTTAACGGCGTGACCTTTACTTGGATCGCTGGTGGCGCGGTGCTCGTCATCGGCGTGGCGCATCTCATCCGCAGCCGTAAGCAGGCTGAGGAGTCCGAGCAGGAGTAACGCTCGCTCACCCATCCCTTTGGCAGGTGGGATGTGATGGCCATGAGACTTGCGGACACTTTTCTCGTCCATCGATGTTCTTGCTTTGCCATTCTCTTTTCGGGGCAGACTCCGCACTGGAGTCTGCCCCGTTCTTTTGGGATAACGCAGCCAGCCTCCATCGTCCGATGCGGGTACATTCGTCATCGCGTTTCTTGACTCGTATGAGGTTCGGATTAAGGTCCGTAGGCGCACGCGCGGTGCGGACGGTAGAAGACATTTGCGCCGCGCGTGCAAATTAAAATGCCCGGGGTTAGAGGCCCGGGCATTTAACAACGTCGGAAACTGGTCGCCCGCGCTCCTAAGTACTTACGCGGGGTGCGTCGTTTCCTGTAGCAATTGTATCCCGAATCGCCCAGCCGATCCGGGATATTCTGAAAACGCAAACACGTCGGGCAAACCCGGACAATGCGGCCAGGCTCCGCTGGATGAGGAATTGTGTTTATAACTATCGAACAAATGTTTGCAATTATTGCGTTTAGCAGCTGCGGGTGCATGCACTCGCAGTAAAATACCCTTGCGACGCATCCCGTGCGCGGGCGGCCGACGACTCGATCGGAGGTCACCATATGCTGAAATTCCTTAACGCGCTCGCCGCCCTCGCGGCGGTGGGCACGTTCGTCATCGCGTTTCTTGACTCGTATGAAGTTCGGTTTAAGGTCCGTAGGCGCACGCGCGGTGCGGACGGTGGACGGCATTTGCGCCGAAAGCGCAAATAAGAATGCCCGGGGGTCGGATCCCGGGCATTTAACAAAAACTGAAAACTAGGCCGCCCGCGCTCTCGTACACTTACGCGGGGTGCGTCGTTTTCTATTGACATTGTATCCCGAATCGCCCCGCCGATTCGGGACATTTTGAAAACCCAAATGTAGGCTTAGGCACGAACGGTATCTCCTTAATTCCGAAAATTATGTATAATTCCAATACAAACTGGAATCGAACGAAAACAATGGAAATGAACGAAGCACTAATCTACTTACAAGAAGCACTAGGCCTTTCCGCCAAGACCAAAACTTGGCCTGGATCCGCATGCTTGCCGCTGCATCTGCGGGCGATTGAGGTCCGCGCTGTTGACGCAAACGGTTTTTCGTTTTTGCTTGCAAGTTTGCCTACTGGCGTCGGGCTTCCCGAGGCTAAGAGAGTCTATAGTCAGCTAGCCTTGCGCGCGGAGACTCCCGTTGTCGTTTCGTTTCCTGATGCCGATGCACGTCAACGCAAAGCATTGGTCGCACAAGGGATTCCGTTTGTTTGCCCCGGCAGACAGGCTTTTCTTCCATTTATGGGCACGGCCTGCACGGAGAGGGGCGGTGCCCGGTTTCGCAATCACGCGACCAAGATGTCACCCAACGCACAGGCTGCCGCAATCTGGGGAGCAGCCCAGGAGCCATATCGCCCCCATGACCTTTGTCGTGCGCTTGGGATCTCGGCAAGCCGCGCGAGTGAGGCCATAACCGAGCTTGTTGACAGGGGACTCGCGAGGCGCGAGCGTCGCGAGCGACGTGTCGTCGTGCTCCCTGTCGCCGTTGATCTTTTGCTCAGCGAGCACATGGCAGAGCTCTCCTCGCCTGTCTCGAAGGTCTTTTTTGCAAGGAAGACGCCGCAGATCGACTATCTTGTTGACGCCGGGGAGACGGCGCTCGCCGCGCGTTCGATGCTCGCTGCACCGGGCATGGAACAAAAGGCCGTCTTAAGAAGTGCATGGCGTCAACTGAGCGACCTCGAAGTCGCAGACGGGGAGTTGCCGGATAACGAAACGGCGATGATTCAAGTGTGGCGCTATGCACCCGTGTTTGCCGGCTCCTCCCGTGTCGACGACATTTCGCTTGCGCTATCTTTGGCGGCAATCGACGATGAGCGAATTCAGCTCGAAGTCGATCGCATGTTTGGAAAGGAATATCCATGGCAAGAAGCGCTGTAGAGGGTCTCCAAGAATTTCAGCAGCATATGCAAGAAGCTGCAGGATCGTATGCTCTTATCGGCGGCACGGCATGCGACATTTTGCTCGCGGAGGCGGGACTTCCGTTTAGGATGACTCACGATTTTGATGTGGTAATCGTCGCCGATGACCGGTTGCCTCAGACGGCAGAAGCTATATGGACTTTGGTGCGTGATGGCGGTTACCGCTGCGGCTGGGGCGAAGGCAAAGGCTCATGTTTTTATCGGTTTACAGAGCCCAAGAGGCCGGGTTACCCCCATATGATCGAACTCTTCGCGAAGTGCCCTGACTTTCTAAAGGGTCGTGAGGGGATTGATGTGGCACCAATTCACGTTGATGAAAACATAAGCAGTCTTTCGGCAATTTTGTTGGACGATGCTTACTACAGCTTGTTCCTTCAGGGAATTCGGACCGTAGGCGGCGTTTCGGTCCTGGGTACGGAATACATTGTCCCGTTCAAAGCGAAGGCGTATCTCGACCTAAAAGCTAGAAGGGAAGCGGGGGAGAACGTTGATTCGAGGAAGGTAAAAAAGCATAAACGCGATGCGCTGAGGCTTGCTCAACTGCTTGGCGAGTCGGAAGGTGTCGACCTGCGCGGAGAACTGAAGGACGATATGCTTGCGTTTGTTAAAGATTGTGAGGTGGGCGACGTCAATCTGAAACAGATTGGGGTTGCGGGCGTAACGATGGTGCAGTTGCTCGAGACGATGAAAACAACATATGGCTTGATTGGTTGAGTGGGGTTACGTGGCCCGGACGGTGCAGTCTAGCTGCGTTGTCCGGCGTATGAGCTCGCTAATCGGCTATTATTTGTTTAGACAACTTGAGTTGTAGAGGAGTGACCGGCGATGGTGCAGGGCGCCAAACATATGAAGAGCAATAACGCCGCGGACAACGGCGGCTCAAGCCCTCAGCCCAAACCTCAACCAAAGCCCAAGCGCCGCCGCAAGCGACTGCCGCGCTGGGCCGACCGGCTCATCACCATCGTCATAATCCTTATTGGCGTGGGCCTTATGACCTGGCCGTGGATCTTGGACCGGCTCGAGGCCTCGGGCGTGTTCAACCAGATCAGCACGGTGTCCAGCACCGTGGACGCGCTCTCCGAAGAGGAACACGAGCGCATCCTGCTCCAGGCACGCTCCTTTAACGAGCAACTGGCGGGCGAGGCCACCGAGCTTCCCGCCGACCAGATCGAGCCTTACGCCCAGCAGCTCATCTTTGACCGCGACCCCATGATGAGCTGGGTCGAGATCCCCTCCATCGACGTGAGCATGCCCATCTACCACGGCACGAGCGAAGAAGTCCTCATGGCGGGCGTCGGCCACCTGGAGGGCACGAGCCTGCCGGTGGGCGGCACCTCGACGCATTGCGTGCTCACCGCGCACTCGGGCATGCGCAACCTGAGCATGTTCGACGACATTCACTCGCTGGAGCCCGGCGACCTGGTGCTGCTGCACACCATGAACAAGACACTCGCCTACAAGATGGTGGACTCCGAGGTGGTGCTGCCCGAGGAGATGGAGTCGCTGACCATCGAGCCCGGCGCCGACAAAGTGACGCTCGTTACCTGCACGCCCTACGGCGTAAACGACCACCGTCTGCTGGTGCACTGCGTGCGCACCAAGTACAACAAGAAGGACGTCGACAAGCAAAAGTCACTGGCCGGCCGCCACTGGGGCAAGCGCGAGTTTGCCGTGCTCATCGTGGTCGTAGCCATTGTGCTGTTGCTGCTGGACATCGTGATCCACGCGGTCCGCAAGCGCCGCAAGGCCAAGGCCTCGGCATAAGACATTCTCCAGAACCACCACAATGGGGACAGGCACCTTGTGAACTGCGTCCCGAATCTTGGCCTTCCTTATTAGAAGCGAACACTAGGACGCTTTCAATAGCCGTTTCCGAAACTCCACCGGGGTGAGGCCGCCGAGCGCCACCTGGCGACGCCTCGTGTTCCAATGCACGACGTAGGCGTCGAGGTCCCTCTTGAAGGACTCGAAGTCGGCCCACTCGACGCCCCTGAAGAACTCGTCCTTGAGATGCCCGAACACCTGCTCCGTCGCCCCGTTGTCTAGGCAGTTGCCCTTTCTCGACATGCTCTGCCTGGCGCCGTGCCTCCTGAGCTCGCCGGTCCACCTAGGGTGCTGGTACTGCCAGCCCATGTCGCTGTGGACGATCGGCGAGGCCCCGGCCGGCATCCTCGCGAACAACAGGCGCCTGAGCACCTCCTCCTGCTGGGCCATGTCCGGGCTCGTCGACACCGACCAGGAGACGATCTCCTTCGTGCAGAAGTCGTAGACCGGGGCGAAGTACGCCTTGCCCCAGGGCTGCCTGAATTCCGTGACGTCGGTCCCGAGCTTCTCCCACGGGGCGCCCGCGCGAAAGTCACGCGCTATCAGGTTGTCGAATCTCTCGCCGACCGGGCCGCGGTAGGAGTTGTAGCGATGGTAGTCGGTCTCCCGGCGGATGCCGCAGCGGATGCCGAGCTCCCGCATCATCTTGAGGACCGTCTTGTCCGCTATCCTCGCGCCCAGCTCGGCCCTCAGGCACATCGCTATCTGGCGGTGGCCGCACCCGTTCGCCGTCCTCGAGAAGATCTCGCGCACGGCCTCCCGGAGCTCTGGCCGGGTCGCTCTCGGCGGGTGCGCTACGGCATAGTGGTAGCTCGACGGCGCGAGCCGCGCGGCCGCGAGCAGGTCGCATAGGCGGTGGTGCCCTGAAAGGGAGGCTACGACCTGGGCTTTCTCCCAGTTTGAGAGCTCTTCTCCGCTTTCAGGGCTATCGATTTTTTTAGATACGCCACCTGGGCCTCGAGTTTGCGCACGCGCTCCTCGAGCTCCCGCTCGCGCGTCCGCCCCCCGGGGCCCTCCGGCCTGCCGCGGCGTCCCGGCTCGAGCGCCTCCGGCCCGCCGTCGCGGTACAGCCTGCACCAGCGGTCGAGCGATGTGGCGGCGGCGATGCCGAAGCGGGCCATCGCCTCCGACCGCGGCATCCCCTCGTCCACGACGGCCCTCGCGACGGCGAGCTTGGTCTCCATGTCGTAGGTCCTGCGGCTCTCGCCCATCCCGATCAGCCCCTTCCTCCCGGTTGCCCGGTACGCGCAGAGCCATTTTCTCACCGCCGGGGCGGGAACGTCGAGCCTCTTGGCCGCGAGTTCGAAGCCGAGGCCGGCCTCGAACAGGTCGGCGGCGCGTGCCCTCATCTCGCGACCGTATCTTGCCTTCTTCCTGCGGGGCATTTCCGATGCCTCCCTTTTCTCGAACCTTAATTTCAAAGTCCAAGAAATGGGATGCAGTTCATTGTGGTGGTCGGGGGGTCCAAACCATCACAACATTCGATGAAAATCGCGATTTTGGCGAAAAGTGCCGAATGTTGTGATGGTCTTCGTTGCGAGCAGTACGGTTTTCGCTATGGGCGGGACGGTTTTCGCTATGGGCGGGATGGTTTTCGCTATGGGCGGGATGGTTTTCGCTATGGACGGGATGGTTTTCGCTATGGACGGGATGGTTTTCGCTATGGACGGTGCGGTTTCGCTACAGAATCGCCAGCCCGCCGCCTGCCAGCCCGCCGCCCTCGTTACGTTTTCGCTGCATTTAGGTAAAGCACCTGCTCTAAGCGGCGTTGCCTTGTATACTAGAGCGGTTTAACTGTTATGCGGAAGGGAGCGCCTATGGCACTCAGCGAGAAAGACGTGCGCGGCATCGCCGAGTACGCAAAGATCGCACTGACCGATGACGAGCTCACCCAGATGACGTCCTACATGGACGACGCCGTCCAGATGCTCGAGCCCGTCTTGCAATATGACTTGCCCGACGTGGAGCCCACGTTCCATCCCATCGGAAGCCTGTCCAACGTGATGGGCGACGACCTGCGCGAACCCGAGCGCGACCTGCCGCTCGACGTTGCGCTCGAAAACGCCGGCAGCGCGCGCGACCGCTACTTCCGCGTGCCGTCCATTTTGGGAGAGGGGGAGAGCGAGTAATGGCGCAGAGCTTCGATTCCCTTACCGCCGCCCAGATCGCCGCAGGCGTTGCCGCCGGCGACTTTACTGCTACCGAGGTGGCCCAGGCCTCCCTTGCCGCCATCGAGGCGCGCGAGGGCGGGGTCCAGGCCTTCCTACAGGTGTCGCCTGAGCTTGCGCTCGAGGCCGCCGCGCGCGTGGATGCCGACCGTGCCGCCGGAAAGCCGCTGCCCCCGCTCGCGGGCGTGCCGCTGGCCATCAAGGACAACATGAACCTCGTGGGCACGCGCACCACCTGCGCTTCCCGCATGCTCGCGGACTACCGGAGCGTTTACACCGCCACCTGCGTCCAGCGCATGCTCGATGCCGGCTGCCTGCCCATGGGCAAGGCCAACATGGACGAGTTTGCCTTTGGCAGCTCCACCGAGAGCTCGGCGTTCCACCGCACCAACAACCCCTGGGATACCGAGCGCGTGCCCGGCGGCTCCTCGGGCGGCTCCGCTGCCGCCGTCGCCGCGGGCGAGGTCGCGCTCTCGCTGGGCTCGGACACCGGCGGCTCCATTCGCCAGCCGGCGAGCCTCTGCGGCGTGGTGGGCTTTAAGCCCACGTATGGCGCCGTGAGCCGTTACGGCGTGGTTGCCTTTGGCTCGTCGCTCGACCAGGTGGGCCCCTTTGGCCGCACGGTCGAGGATGTCGCGCTGGCCATGAACGCGCTTACCGGCGCGGGCCATGATCCGTACGACTGCACCAGCCAGGATTGCGCCGTCGACTTTACCGAGCATCTCAACGACAGCATCGAGGGTAAACGCGTGGGCATCATCCCCGCGTTTATGGAGGCCGAGGGCCTGACGCCCGAGGTCAAGGCCGCTGTTCAGCGCGCCGCCCAGGAGCTGCAGAACCAGGGCGCCGAGCTGGTCGAGGTCGACCTGCCGCACCTGGACGCCGCCATCGCCGCCTACTACGTCATCGGCCCGGCCGAGGCGTTCTCCAACTTGGCCCGCTTCGACGGCATTCGCTACGGCTATCAGGAGGAGGGCTGCGCCAACCTGTCCGACCAGAGCTCGCTTTCGCGCGCCCACGGCTTTGGCGCCGAGGCCAAGCGCCGCCAGATGCTCGGCGCCTACCTGCTGAGCTCGGGCGTGTACGACAAGTACTACTACGCCGCACAGAAGGCCCGCACGCTCATCACGCAGGACTATGACGCCGCGTATGCCAAGGTGGACACCATCCTCATGCCCGCCTCGCCGCGCACGGCCTTTAAGTTTGGCGAGATCAGCGACCCCACGCAGATGTACCTCTCCGATCTGTACACCATCTCGCTCAACATTTGCGGTAACGGTGGCATTTCGGTGCCGCTGGGCCTGGGCGAGGATACTCAGCTGCCCGTTTCTGCCCAGCTGGTGGGACCTGCCTTTAAAGACCGTCAGCTGCTTACGTTTGCCCGCGCCCTGGAGCGCGGCTTTGCCGATGCCGCCACGGGCGCGCCCGCGCTTTCTGTCGCGCCCGATTTTGCCGGGAAGGGAGGCGAGCTGTAATGAAGGAGCTATCCGAGGTCCTGCAGGATTGGGAGGCCGTGATCGGCCTGGAAATCCATACCGAGCTCACCGCACTCGATACCAAGATGTTCTGCAACTGCAAGCTCAGCCACGATGACGAGCCCAACGCCAACGTGTGCCCGGTATGCCTGGGCCTGCCCGGCGCCCTGCCGGTACCCAACAAGCGCGCCATCGAGAGCATCGTCAAGGCCGGTCTCGCGACCAACTGCGAGATCCAGCGCCACTCGATGTTCTACCGCAAGCACTACTTCTATCCCGATATGGCCAAGAACTTCCAGACCACGCAGGGTCCGGTCGCCTTTGCCATGTACGGTCATCTGGACCTGGACGTGACCGGTCGCGGTGCCGCCGAGCGCCCCGACTGCGCATTTGGCGAGGCCGAGGCTCAGAGCCTGGCGAGCGCTTCGGCCAACGCCGAGGGCCTGTCCACGTCCATGACGTCGACCATGCGCGAAGGCAATCAGCGCGCCGGCCACCTGGCCAGCTATGACGCGTCCAACCTGCAGATGCCCGAGCGTCGCGAGGACGGTTCCTACACGGTGCCCATCCGCATCCTGCGCATCCACATGGAGGAGGACGCCGCCAAGATGGTGCACGTGGGCGGTGCCGAGGGTCGCATTACCGCCGCTGCCGAGTCGCTCGTCGACTACAACCGCTGCGGCACGCCGCTGATTGAGCTCGTCACCGAGCCCGATCTGCGCACGCCCGAGGAAGCGCGCCTGTTTATGGAGAAGCTCCGTCGCATCTTTGTGACGCTGGGCATTTCGGACTGCTCCATGGAGAAGGGTTCCATGCGCTGCGACGGCAACGTGTCGCTGCGCCGCCGCGGCGAGACCAAGCTGGGCACCAAGACCGAGCTCAAGAACCTCAACTCGTTTAAGAGCCTGCACGACGGCCTTGCCTACGAGATTTGCCGTCAGGCCGAGGTGCTCGAGGAGGGCGGAATCATCTATCAGGAGACCCGCCACTGGGAGCCCAGCCGTAAGCGCACCGTGGTTATGCGTGTGAAGGAGACGGCCGACGACTATCGCCTGTTCCCCGATCCCGATCTGGCGCCGTTCGATCTGGACGACGAGTTCATCGACCGCTGCCGTGGCGAGATTCCCGAGCTGCCCGATGCCAAGCGCGCCCGTTTTGAGACCGACTTTGGTATTAAGGCGGCCGATGCCGAGCAGATCGCGGGCGACCCCGAGTTTGCCGAGTTCTTTGAGGCTGCCGCTGCCGGTATGGCTGGCAAGGAGGCCCAGACGGTCGCAAACCTGCTGGTCAACGAGATGATCGCCTACCTTAAGAGCGCAGGCGTGTCGCTCGCCGAGTCCGGCATCGCGCCGGCTCAGGTAGCAGCGCTGGCCAAGCTGCTGGTGACCGATGCCATCAGCTCCAACCAGGCGCACGAGGTCTTTGAGGCCATGGCCCAGACCGGTGACGACCCCAACAAGATCGTCGACGAGCGTGGTATGCGTCAGGTGAGCGATGCCGGTGCGTTGCAGCCGATCGTGGACGAGGTGCTGGCTAACTGTGCCGATCAGGCGCAGCAGTATCGTGACGGCAACCAGAAGGTTATCGGCTTTTTGGTGGGCCAGTGCATGAAGGCGAGCCGCGGCAAGGGCAACCCGAAGCTCTTCAACGAGTTGCTGAGAACGTCGCTCTCGTAAGCGGGAACCCGGGAGCCCCGGCAGGGCGG
>UREM01000007.1 GCA_900546775.1 uncultured Collinsella sp.
ACGCTTCCCTCCTCTTTCACGTCACCTTGCTCGCTTAGGGGCGTTTTCGCTGACTCATGCTCAACCAGCGACGTTTCCACGCTCATCCGCCTTGGATCGTATTGCCCGTGGCCGGTAGCCGTGCGGCACTGGTCCGCGTGGCGGCGTATAATCGGCGGCAGATGACTTGGACGTTAGGAAACCATGACCGATAGCATGCAGCAGACGGCGCTCGACACGCTCGGCGCCTATTTTGGCTACACCTCGTTTCGCCCGGGGCAGGACCGTATGGTCGATGCGATCCTTGCCGGCTGCGACGCGCTGGGCGTTATGCCCACGGGCGCCGGCAAGTCCATTTGCTACCAGGTGCCCGCGCTCATGCTTCCCGGCATCACCTTTGTGGTGAGTCCGTTGCTGTCGCTTATGGAGGACCAGACCCGCGCGCTGCTCGCGGCGGGTGCGCGCCCCAGTTATCTCAACTCCAGCCTTACTCCGGCCCAGCAAAACACCGTGCTCAAGCGGGCGCGCGAGGGCCGCTACCAGCTTATGTACGTGGCGCCCGAGCGCTTGCTCGAGCCACGCTTTTTGGCCTTTGCGCAGGAGGCCGCGGCGGACGGCGGCATTGGCGTGCCGCTCGTGGCCATTGACGAGGCCCACTGCGTGAGCCAATGGGGCCAGGATTTCCGTCCCGCCTACCTGCAGATTCGTGAGTTCATCGATTCCCTGCCGCAGCGCCCCATCGTGGCGGCCTTTACCGCTACGGCGACTGAGCGTGTGCGCGCGGACATTCAGCAGATGCTCGGCCTGCAAAATCCCGCGACGGTGGTGACGGGCTTCGATCGCAAGAACCTCTACTTTGGCTGCGAGGAGATGGGCGACAAGGCCAAGGCAGCGTGGGTGCGCGACTATGTGATTGCGCATTCGGGCGAGAGCGGCATCGTGTATTGCTCGACCCGCAAGACGGTCGATGCGCTGGCAGGCGAGCTTGCCGAGGCGCTGGGCCCCAGCGGCATTCGCGTTGGCCGCTACCATGCCGGCATGGGCAATGACGCCCGCCGCCAAAGCCAGCGTGCCTTTATTGACGACGATCTTCAGGTGATGGTTGCCACCAACGCCTTTGGCATGGGCATCGACAAGCCCAACGTGCGCTACGTGATCCACAACAATGTGCCCGAGAGCATCGAGGCCTACTACCAGGAGGCGGGCCGCGCCGGCCGCGATGGCGATCCGGCCAGCTGCCACTTACTGTGGAACGGCAACGATTTTCGCATGCGCCGCTTTTTAATCGACCGCGGCGATGCGGCCGACGAGGCGCTCGACGACGAGCAACGCGCGTGGGCGCTCCAAAATCGATATCGTCTGCTCAGCCAGATGGAGGGCTACTGCAATACCACCGGCTGCCTGCGCGAATATATGCTGCGCTACTTTGGCGACGAGGCCGCGGCCGAGCATGCTGCTGCGGCTGGTGCGGGCGCCACCGCCACGGACGACGCCGAGGGCTGCGGCAACTGCAGCAATTGCCTCACGCAGTTCGAGGTCGAGGACGTCACCGATATGGCCCGTGCTGCCGTGCGCTATGTGGCCACGCGACCCATGCGCTTTGGCAAGTCGCTGATCGCTGATGTGCTCCACGGCGGCAATACCGAGCGCATTCGCCAGATGCATCTGGACGAGGACCGCGGCTACGGTGAGCTGTCGAGCGAATCGGTCGGGCGCATCAAGGACATCATCGGTCAGCTGTGCGGCCGCGGTTATTTGGCAACCTCGCAGGGGCAGTACCCGGTCGTTGGGCTGGGCCCGCGTGCCGCCGAGGTCGAGGATGAGGCGTTCGCCATTACCGTTAAGCGTCGCGCGTCCAAGCGCAAGGCCTCGGCCCGCGCCCGCCGTGCGGTGGATCTGCTGCGCGAGGAGGCCGAGCTGGATCAGCGCCCGCGTGTGGGCGACGATGCCGAGCTATTCGAGCGCCTGCGCGCCCTGCGCAAGGAGATCGCGGCCGAGCTGGAGATGGCGCCGTACATGGTCTTCTCCGACAAGGCCCTGCGCGGCCTGTGCCGCCTGCGCCCGCAGACGCGCGACGAGCTTGTCCAGGTCAACGGCATCGGCGAGAAAAAGGCCGATGCCTTTGGCGAGCAGTTTATGGCGGCGATTGAAGAGTTTGAGTCCGAGCATGCGCGGGATGGAGCGTAACGATGGCAACCGACGATAAAACCGACCGCGCTGGCGTATCCGCCGTACCGCTGTACCAGCAGGTCATGGACGACCTAAAGGGCGAGATCGCGCGCGGCGTGTACGCAGCCGGCTCGCGCATTCCTTCCGAGATGGAGCTCGCGAAGTCCTATGGCGTGGGACGCGTCACCGTGCGCCGTGCCATCGAGGAGCTATCGCGCGCGGGGTATCTCAACCGCCAGCAGGGGAGGGGCACCTTTGTGTGTGCGCCCAAGCTCAAGCGCAAGATTCGCCAGAAGGGTGACGTTCAGAGCTTTTCTGAGGGTTGCGCTGCCAATGACATGGCGGCCGGAGCACGCCTGGTGTCGCGCACGGTGGTTGCGGCGACGCGCGAGGACGCGGCGTTTTTTGGGGTGGAACCCGGCTGCGAGCTTATCGTTGTCGAGCGCGTGCGCACGGCAGACGGCGTGCCCGTCATGCTCGAGAACAACGCCTTTGTGCTGGCCGACCATCCCTATCTGCAGACGCTTGCCGACGAGGACCTTGCCGATAACTCGATCTTTGCACTCGTTGCCGAGCATTCGGGCCGCGCGCCGCTCAAGTCCGACCCCTGCACCGTGGAGATTGCGCTTGCCGATGCTCAGGCGGCCCCGCTGCTGGAGGTGCCGGTCGGCGAGCCGCTCTTCTATATGGAGGCGTACTTTACCGATGCAGACGGGCGGCCCCTGCTGCTCGGGCGCCAAAAGATCGTGGGCTCGCGCTACGTGTTCGACATCTAACGTCCATAGATAGAACAACATAGAACAAATCTGCTGAAACGACTTCACCTGTGACAGCTCGCATGCTATAAATAGAACAACATAGAACGATCGCAGGTACGAGCTGTCGTCGTTCGAAACCGCCACACAAGGAGGGACATCACCATGAACGCACACGATCTGGTTCAGGAAATTATCGAGCGCAAGGGCAAGATTGAGAACGTCTTTTGGATTGCCTGCGGCGGTTCGATGATCGACCTCATGCCGGCTAACGAACTGCTCAAGCGCGAGGCGACCACGTTTACCTCGACGGTCTACACCGCGCGCGAGTTTTGCCTGATGGCCCCCAAGAGCCTGGGGCCGAAGTCGCTCGTCGTCGCCTGCAGCCACAGTGGCAACACGCAGGAGGTCATCGACGGTTGCGAGATGGCGTTGACTGCCGGCGCCGAGGTCGTGACCATGACCGACTATGCGGGCTCCAAGATCGACAGCGGCAAGTGGACAACCTGGGTCTATCCGTGGGGCAAGGGCGAGTCGCAGGCCGAGGTCCCGCAGGGCATCGGTGTTCTGATGGCTGCCGAGCTGCTCGACCAGCAGGAGGGCTACGAGGCGCTCGCCGACATGTACGCCGGCCTTAAGCAGATGGATGCGCTGCTGCCCGCCGCCCGCGAGAAGGTCAACGCCGAGCTGGGCGCCCGCTTTGCCGAGCTCTGCCAGCAGCACAAGTTCTTCTATATCCTGGGGTCCGGCCCCAACTTTAGCCAGACCTACGCCATGGCCATCTGCTCGCTCATGGAGATGCAGTGGCAGCACTGCTGCTACATCCACTCTGGCGAGTACTTCCACGGTCCCTTCGAGGCCACCGAGCCCGGCGTGTTCTACTTTGTGCAGCTTGGCGCGGGCGAGTGCCGCCCCATGGAGGAGCGCGCGCTCGCGTTTCTCAACACGCACACCGATACGATTATGGTGCTCGACGCCCTCGAGTACGGCGTGGGCGAGGTGCCCGCCAGCGTGCGTTCGTTCCTGGAGCCGATCTTCTTCTACAACATGAGCTGCGAGCTGCGCGCCGCCCGCGGCAAGGTGTTTGACCACAGCCCCGAGGTTCGTCGCTACATGGGCATCGAGCAGTACTAGGCACCGGGAATTATCTTTTTTGACGGGGTCTGTGCTGCGCGCGGACCCCGTTTTGCATTGTGGCGGCCGGATTCGTGTCTGCGCGAAAACGAAGTCGAATACTTTTCCGCGAAGTGAACGACCTGTTTTGGACCCCCGAAGCATCCACACTTTTTGACGCCAAAACTGCAGGAAAAACTCGGCGAAACCGCAGGAAACGGCGTCTGAAAAGTGTCGATGCTTCGGGGGCTCGTTTTTGCTCGTTCACTTCGCGGAAAAGTATTAGACCTAAATCTGCAGGCATGCTGTTGGGGTCAATAAAAAGCGGGCCGCGCCGATGGGTTTCCGGCGTGGCCCGCTTTACATGGCGGCCGTGTGTGCGAGGTGTCGCGTCAAGCGGCGGCCTACTTTGCGTCGTAGGCCTCGGTGTCCCACCAGTCGAGCTGGGCGATGTTGTCGCGGATGTGCTGGCAGCTCTTGTGAAAGCCCTCGAGCTCGTACTCGGACAGGTCGAGCGTGTAGACCTCCTCGACGCCCTCGGCACCGATCACGCACGGCAGGGAGGTAAAGATGCCCTCCTCGCCATACTGGCCGGTCATGAGCGTGGAAGCGGAAAGCACGGCGTGCTCGTTGTGCAGCACGGCGGCGCAGACGCGCGCGGCGGAGTTGGCGACGGCGTATTCGGTGCACTGCTTGCCCTGGTAGGTCACATAGCCGCCCTTACGCGCGAGCTCCTCGACCTCCATGTGGTCAAAGGCGTACTTGTCGGGGTTCTCGGCCTGAAGCTCGTTAAGGCTCTTGCCGGCGATGGTCGCGGACTTAAAGGCGGCCAGCTGGCTAAAGCCGTGCTCGCCGATCATGTAGGCGTCGATGGACTTGGGGCTCACGCCGACCTTCTTGGAGATCTCGGTGCGCAGGCGGGCGCAGCCCGAGCCGATGATCTTCTTGGGATCGTAGCCGGTCAGGTGCCACAGCTCGGTGCACACGACGTCGCAGGGGTTGGAGATGCTCACGAAGATGCCGTTAAAGCCGGCGTCGACGATGCGCTTGGCAAAGGTGCGGGCGGCGTCGGTGGTAAAGAACAGCTCGCCGTCACGGTTGCCGGCGGCCAGCGCGACCTTGCCGGCGGCGTTGACGATGACGTCGCAGCAGGCCAGCTCCTCGTAGTGGTCGTAGCAGTTGACGATCTTGGTGTTGTACGGGACAAACGAGAGGGAGTCGCGCAGGTCCTGGACCTCGGACGTCACCTTGGCCTCGTTGATATCGCACAGGTACAGCTCATCGGCAATGCCCTGCATGAGCAGGCTGTTGGCGACATGTGCTCCTACGTGGCCCTGGCCGACCACACCGATCTTACGCGTCTGGTACATATATGTATCCTTTCGGCCGAGTTTTTCGCGTCGAACCATTGTAGCGTCCTGTTGCCACTTTGCTAGGCTAAAGCGCCACAGATTTTTGGGACATGCCGTAATCTCTACTTTTGGAGTGATTTGGGCCGCTGACGGCATCGCTGGGCGATGTGCTCGCGCGGATGGGGCCGGTCGTTGTACCATAGCTGCAACTGACTCATAAGGAGCATCCATGCCCATTCGCATCCCCGACGCCCTCCCTGCCGCCGCGCAGCTCGAGAGCGAGAACATCTTTGTCATGACCGAGTACCGCGCGCTGCACCAGGACATCCGTCCGCTGCGCGTGCTCATCCTCAACCTCATGCCCACCAAGATCGCCACCGAGACGCAGATCATGCGCAAGCTCTCCAACACGCCGCTGCAGGTGGAGGTGGACCTGCTGCGCACCAAAACGCACGAGGCCACGCACGTGAGCGCCGGCCACCTGGAGACGTTCTACCGCACGTTCGACGACATCCGCGACATCCACTACGACGGCCTGATTATCACGGGCGCGCCCGTGGAGCAGATGCCGTTCGAGGAGGTCGACTACTGGCCCGAGCTCTGCCAGATCATGGATTGGTCCACCACGCACGTGCACTCCACGCTGCACATTTGTTGGGGCGCGCAGGCGGGGCTCTACCATCATTACGGTATCCAGAAGTACGACCTGCCGGCAAAGGCGAGCGGCGTATTTGAGCATTATCTGGTGAAGCCGCAAAGCCCGCTGGTCCGCGGCTTTGACGACCGCTTCTATGCCGTGCATTCGCGCAACACCGATGTGCGCCGCGAGGACGTGGAGGCCGAGCCGCAGCTTGAAGTCGTGGCCGTGTCCGACGAGGTGGGCCTGTATATCGTCAAGTCGACCGACAGCCGCCGCTTTTTTGTCTTTGGCCATCCCGAGTACGATACCGACACGCTGCGCCTGGAGTACGAGCGCGACGTGAAGCGCGGGCTCAACCCTCAGGTGCCGGCGCATTACTTCCCGGGCGACGATCCCACCGCCGAGCCGCGCAACGTCTGGCGCAGCCAGGCTCAGCTGCTCTACACCAACTGGCTCAACTACTACGTCTACCAGACCACGCCCTACGACCTGGCCCGCGCCGGCGAGGAGCACTAGACTGCGATGGTGCTGCTGTAGCCGTGGCTGATGTGGCGGCGATTAGGCGCTGATGATGTTGGGCAGCGGCAGGTCGTGGGCATCGGTGGGGATGTGGTCGACGTGCTGTTCGTCAAAGGCGATGCCGACGATTTGACATACGGGCGAGAGCATGGGCAGGTAGCGGTCATAGCAGCCGCCGCCGTAGCCTAGGCGCATGCCGGTGCGGTCGAATGCTACGAGCGGCACGACGATCATGTCGAGAGCTTCGGCAGGCACGATAGGGAAGCGGCTGCTGTCGATGTCCGTGGCCGCAAAGGCCCGCGTGGGGTGGGCGATAAACGGAGCCGCGTCCGCGTCGCCGGCAGCAACTGCCCGCATACACATGCGCTGGCCACAAGCTGCGGCGTCTGTTGCCGAGAGCATGCACGGATAGGCCACGCGCCAGCCACGTTTGGCGGCAGCTGCGGCAAACGCGGCTGAGTCGACTTCGGAACCCATCGCGGCATAGACGGCAACGGTGTGCGGCGCCGCGGCATCCAAGCGGCCCAGCAGCTCAACCAGCCGCGCACAGATATCAGCAGACTTCGCCGCCCGCAAGTCCAAATCAAGAGCATCACGCCGAGCAATCACCGCCCGCCGCAACTCAGCCTTGTCCATCCCGGCTTCCTCTCCCAAACCTACCAAAAAGGGACAGGTTTATTTTGGCAGGTTTTATTTGGGCAAATGTCGAAACCACCACAAAGGTGCCTGTCCCCTTTGTGGTGGTTTTGGCCCATGCGTTAACGCTATAACGCCGCGGCGATTGCTTCGGTCACAAACTTATTGAGTGACTCGCCCTTCTTTGCCGCCGCCAGTGCTGCCTGCTTGTGAAGCTCGGAGCCTGTTCTCACATTGAACGAGCCCTTAAAAGCCCGCTCTGGTTCCTTGCCCTTTTCGGCACAAAACTCAAGGTAATCGTCGACGGCGTCGTGGAAGCATTGCTCCACTTCTTCAGCCGTGGAGCCTTCAAATACGATTGCGTCCCTAATGCCGGCGACCATACCTGTTAGTACATGCTGCTCGGCATCGAACTCGACTGGGGCGAAATAGCCCTTGTATGCCAAAACGTTACTCATGACTGCCTCCGACATCCTGCAGAAATCGAACGATGTTTCGAATTGTCCCCGCTGTCAATTCGTCAGATGGATGAGGCGCGTGCATCACGAACATCCTGCCATCTGAGGGCCTGTAGAAGCGAATGCGCGATCCGGATGTCTTGCCTTTGCTGTCCATTTCAAAGCCATATGAGGCCATGACTTTTAAAAAATCGGCATACCGATACGTCGAAGGGCAGCTAAACAGTTGGGCGATGAGTTTATCGGCTCGAGTCATCCCGCCTCACATTCTGCAACTATATTCTAGTTGCAATTTAGATCCGATGCAATCACCCATACTATAGAACATGTGTACGTATAGAACAAGTGTTCGAACCACTACAAAGGGGCCTGTCCCCTTTGTAGTGGTTTTGCTTGTTGTGGTTAGCCCAGCAGGTCGACTACGTTAAAGCCGGCGTTGCTCTTGGCGATGACGTCTCGACCGCCAAAGACACAGGTGGGCGACTCGGCTGCAATGCGCGTCACGTCGGCGCCGAGCGAGCGCAGCTCACCGGGCGTGGCGGCGAGCATCTGGGCGCGACGCTCCTCGCGCGCGTGCGGATCGAGCCCGGCCAGGTAGGTCGTGTTGCGGCGCTTGGTGAGCGCGTACGGCTTCACCGGCGCGTCCATGCCGCTCACGCAGCTCACGATAAAGCCCTCAAAGGCGGCCTCGTCGGGCTCAAAGCTGCCGAGCCATTCGCCTGCGCGCGCCACGCGCTCAATCGAGGGGTCGATTGCCGGGTCGCGGTAGGTGTAGAACGCCGCCTGACGCTCGCCGGCCGCGCGGAATCCGCAGCCGTACGCGCCACCCTTAACGCGGATCTCGTTCCACAGGTAGTCGTAGGAGAGCGCGTTGGCGGCAACCGCCCAGGCGCCCGTCACGTCGAGCCCCAAGCGACGTGGGTCGCACGCGCTTGCCGCAAAGCAGATGTCGCTGGGGATGACAAAAGCCTCGTGGCGGTCGCACGGCGTCGGCACCACGAGCGCGTTGCGGCCGGCATCGGCGCCGTCGCCTGCGCCAAGCCCCAGGTCGCCCGCGGCATCCCAGTACGCGTCAAAGTCCTCATCGCTGCCGGTAAAGCTCGCCATACAGCCGTCGGCCACAAAGATGCGGTCTGCCAGCTCGGCAAGCTTGGCACGCAGGCCGTCCAGGCGCTCGTCAAAGTGCTCGAGCAAATCGCGCAGGAACAGGTAGAAGTCCACGCCCGAGAGCTGTTCGCGCACCACGGCCGAAGGCGAGGTGTAGCTCATCGCGCGGCCGAGTGCCGCCGAGTGTCCGTTGTTGATAAAGCCTTGCTCAAGCCCAATGCGAATCTGCGTGAGCACGTCGCGCACGCGGTCGGCGTCAGCATCGAGCAACAGCGTGCTCGACCACACCTCGCGCGGCAGGCTCGCCAGCGCATCGATCTTCTCGGACAGGGCGCCGGCGCTCACCAGCAGATAAGGGCGCACGCCGTCCACGTCGGGCTGTGTCATGACCTCGGTCGTAAAGCTCAAAAAGCCCAGCTTGCCGGCGAGCAGATTGTCGAGTTCCTCGGCCGAGTGCTCGCTCGTGGGCAGCTGTTTGAGCAGGCGGCAGAGCAGCGTCACATAGGGCAGGTCCTCAAATGCGACGCAGCTCAGGTCGAAATACTGCATGGCGTAGGCCAGGCGGTTGGTGGGGATGCCGTGGCGCAGGCAGGGGATGGGCGCGGTCGTGTCTACGACCAGCGGCGGCTCGGGGCGCGCCTCGCCAATGTCGGACACGCGCAGGCGCGGCAGCGTGGCCTTGTCCTCGGGCGTGTCCTCGGCCTCCTGCGCGGCACGCAGCGCAGCCGTGCGCTCGACCACGTCGGCCAGCTCGGCATCGGTCATGGCGTCGCGCTTGGCTGCCAGCTCGGCAGCTTCGGCGCCCTCCGAGCCAGCACCAGCATCCACCGGCACCAGCTCGACGAGCGCCGTGTGGTCGTTTTCCAGCACCAGCTCGCGCAGCAGGTCCTCAAAGTAGCTACCGTCCAGCTCGCCGCGCAGCTCCTTGTACACCGGGCCATACTTGAGTGCCAGCGTCGCGGCGTCGTCATCGTAGAGCCACGTGCTCAGCGCGTCGCACGCAATGGCTACGCCGTCGGCGATGCCGTAGTCGCGCTGGCGCAGGTCGTACTCGTTGCTGCTGATGATGGCCTCCAGGCGCTCGCGCGGAACACCGTGCTCGCACAGGTCGCGGCAGGCGTCCTGGAACACGCGGCGCAGCTCGCGCGCCACACCGGGCCGCGCGTTTTGCAGCATGATGAGCTCGTAGGGCTGCAGGCACTCGGCCGCGGTGTAGCTCACCACGTTGCCGCCCAGGCCGGCGGCCAGAATGGCCTTCTTAACCGGCGCCTCGTTGGAGCCCAGCAGCGCCTCGAACAAGATGTCCGCCGCGATCGTGCGCTTGCGGTCGAGCGCTGATCCCAGCACCAGGCCCAGCCCTACCAGGGCGTTCTCGGGCGTGGTGGCCATCTCGACGCGCTTGTACTCGCAGGTCACGGGTGCCTGCACGCCCAGCGGATTGGGTGCCAGCGTGGACGGGTCCTCACCGGCGGCAACGGCAGCGTCCATGCGGCGGCTCGCGGCACTCGGCTGCGACAGATAACGCTCGTCCAAAAACGCCAGCGCGCGGTCCACATCTAGGTCGCCGTAGAGCGTTATATAAGAGTTGGAAGGATTGTAGTGGCGCGCGTGCGTATCCAGGAACTGCTCGTAGGTGAGCGCGGGAATCGCGCGTGGGTCGCCGCCGCTCTCGTGCGCATAGGCGGTGTCGGGATAGAGCGCGGCGTTGACGGCGTCGTCCAGCACGCTCATGGGGTCGGACAACGCGCCCTTCATCTCGTTGAACACCACGCCGTTATAGCGCAACGTGCCCTCGCGCAGGCTGGCGGCGCTGCCTTCGCCGCCAGCGCCCTCCGGCAGGTCCAGCTCGTAGTGCCAGCCCTCCTGCTCAAAAATGGTGGGCTTGGTATAGATGGCAGGGTTGAACACCGCGTCCAGGTACACGTCCATCAGGTTGTACAGGTCCTGCTCGTTGGTGGTGGCAACGGGGTAGATGGTCTTGTCGGGGTAGGTCATGGCGTTGAGGAACGTCTGCATGGAGCTCTTGATCAGGTCGACAAACGGCTCCTTGACGGGAAACTTGGCCGATCCGCACAGCACCGAGTGCTCAAGAATATGGAACACGCCGGTGGAATCGGCCGGCGGCGTCTTAAAGCCAATGGCAAAGGCCTTGTTTTCGTCGTCGCACGCCAGGTACAGCAGGCGAGCGCCCGAGGCAGTGTGGCGCAGCACGTAGGCGTCTGAGTCGAGCTCGGGCACGGTCTCGCAGCGCTCGACGGCAAAGCCGTGGCAGGTGGTACCGGGCACCAGCAGCGCGGCAGCAGCGGCGCGTGGGTCGGTTGAGGTGGTGGGCATATGCAGTCTCCTTTGACGCCCCAGCGGGGGCGAATCGAGTCGAATCCTCGAGAGTATACCCATATGGGACCGCGGCACTGCAGCGAACTGAAGACGATGCCGGCGGATTGGCATGGGCCCCGCGTGTCCCGCCAAATGAGCGTGGATTTTCGGACGAAATAATCCGTCGCAGTCCCAAATGTCGTCCAATTATCCACTCCCGCATACCTTTCGTCTCCAACCGTGAGATGAGAGATAGACGAGAGACGTATACGAAAGATGGCTGTACAGCAAAGAGCCAAACAATTAATAGTGCTGTTAATAGTGCTGTTTGGTTGGTGATTGTTTTTTCAGTAAAAACATTTACGAATAAAGCAAGTTGCAAACGGCTGCCCCCTTATTTCGTACGCATTTTTATGGCGAGAAATTGCCGCCATATGATCGGACGAGTTTCAACGATTGCGATTTAGTATTTGGCGCGGATGCGGTCGATTCCGATGAAACGCTAGTTGACCACGCGGTAGATTGTGCTTTCTCCCAGACGCCCCGGCAATGCGCAATAAGCCAGATAACGAAGCGATTGCCGGTGCGTCTATCCATAGGGAATTCCGGGAAAGCTTCTGCGGGCAGTCAAAAGATTCGTCGGCCTCAAGCGGATTAAAGGTATTTGCATAAGACGTCATTTAACCAGAGACGATGCACATTGAATCGTTCAATGAACTTGCGCGCTGTGTCCAACAACGCCGATTGTTGTTTTAAGGGGCTTGAGGAAAGAGCAGAAGCAAAATAATACTTGCATAGTTAGTTATATAAAGTATTATAACGTTATGGGATGAATGAAGGGTTCATCTAAGTGAGTTAGGAGTAAGGGATGTTCAATTTCGATGAGCCTCGTTACGAGAAGGTTGTGAGCGATGCCCTCGCTCTCCGTCCTCAGATTGAGGCTGCCGTGGACGAGGTCTGCGAGCAGGGCTATTCCAACATCTTCTTCATCGGCTGCGGCGGCACCTGGGCCCACACGCTCCCGATGAAGTACTGGGTCGAGACCACCACGGCCGACGTCGACGTCCACTGCGAGATCGCCGCCGAGTTCCTCGCGTGCCCGCCCAAGGCCTTCAACAAGGACTCGGTCTGCGTCTTCTCCACCCGTACCGGCACCACCCCCGAGATCATCGAGGCCGCCAAGTTCTGCCAGGAGCAGGGCGCCCGCACGCTGATGTATGTCTCCAACGACAACACCCCGGCCACCGAGTACGCCGACTACAAGTTCTTCAGCTTCGCCGAGGACGACGTCCTGTGCGAGGCCATCTACACCTACCAGATCACGCTGGTCGCCCGCTTCCTCAAGAACGCCGGCGCCTTCCCCAAGTACGACACCTTCATGGAGGAGTTCGGCAACATCGCCCCGTACCTCATCAAGGCCAAGGACGCCCAGGACGAGCGCTGCGCCGCCATGGCCGAGGACTTCAAGGACACCGACTACCACATGGTGATCGGCTCCGGCATGCTCTGGGGCGAGGCCTACGACTACGCCATGTGCATCCTCGAGGAGATGCAGTGGATCAAGACCAAGTCCATCCACGCCGCCGAGTTCTTCCACGGCACCATCGAGCTGTGCGAGGAGGGCACGAGCCTCATCATGCTCTACGGCGAGGACGACACCCGTAAGCTCATGGACCGCGTGGACAACTTCACTCACATGCTCGCCGACGAGAAGGGCGTCAACGTCCGCGTGAACAAGTTTGACACCGCCGAGGTCGAGCTGCCGTTCAGCGACCCCGAGTTCCGCAAGATCGTCTCCCCGATGGTCACCTACACCATCACCGAGCGCCTGAGCTGCCATCTCGAGCACGTCCGCAACCACCCGCTCACCACGCGTCGCTACTACCACCAGATGAACTACTAAAGCAGCTTTCAGCGGTCGTTATTTTGCTCGGAAATAATTCGTTATGTTGCGTTCGTAAAACAATGCAAACAAATGTCGCAGTCTCGTTCTAGGGAGCCATGCCGTAGCTGGCCGCTTGAGGTCGTATTTGCTTGGACTCGACCATGCGGCTCGTTGGCATTTCACGGTAGCGACTTCAAGGCGAAATGGGGCATTTTTGCCAAATGCCCCTCTTGTTTGCGCCACAAGTGGCATTCGACACCTTCATATGGAGTGTTTGATATTGTAGACGGTTCAAAAATAAGATTGAACCGTCTATTTCTTTCAAAATAATACGTAATAGGTTATCTTATAACGTATAGAAGTTTCATAGAATGTTATACGGAGAACGTTATGATTAACCCGACTAGTGCTGTGCCGCTATATGTACAAGTAGCTGATGATTTGCGCCGCCGTATTGAGATGGGCGAGTTTTCCGAAAGTGGCGTGTTGCCTAGCGAAAATGGTTTTTGCGAAGAATACGAGGTTAGCCGTGCGACGATACGGAAGGCAATTCAAACTCTTGTGGATGACGACGTGCTTGATACGCGTCATGGCAAGGGCACATTTATCCGGCAGCCTAAAATCGTCTCGAGCTTGAGCACGTTTAAGGGTTTCACTTATTTTTGCCATGAAAATAATATCGAAACCTCGTCTCGTGTTCTCGCTCTTCAGGAGGTCGAGCCGCCCGTTGCCGTCCGTCGTCATTTGCGAATGGAAGAGAATGAATCTGCGGTTTACCTCAAACGCGTGAGGTCAATTAACCACATAAATGCAATGATTGAACATATTTATCTTCCAGTAAAGAACTTCGGGTTTTTACTGGGTGTCGATATGGAGAACGCATCACTTTATGAAACGATTGAGAGAGAGACGGGGCTGCGACTAGAGGATAATTGTTTCCCGTCTATTGTGCTTGAAGCAGGGCTTGCTACGGATGAGGAGAAGCGCATCCTTAATATCGCGGGAGAAGCTGCGATGTTTATATTGAGTGAGACCGTTTATATGAGCACTGGTAAGCCAGTGCACTTTACTAAGCAGGTGATGTTGGGTGATTATTTCAAATACTTCTTTTCGATTAAGGCTAATCAACTCGGCATCAATTGGCGGGGACTTGAAGCCGTTGAGTGTAGAAAGCAATAGGTTGAATAATGGTTAAAGTGGAGAGCGCTGTTCCATTGTATAAGCAGATCGTTCACGATCTTGTGAGTCGAATAGAAAGTGGCGTATATAGCGAAGGGGATAAGCTTCCTACTGAGACGGAGCTTATGGAGGAATATGGCGTTAGTCGTATTACTGTTCGATCGGCAATCAAGGAACTAGAGGATGCCGATATCGTTGAGCGCACGCGAGGGAAAGGGACTTTTGTTACCACGACACGCAATGCCTATGCAGCCGATGACCAGGAAAGCTTCACCCATTCCTGCATTCAAGAAAATAAAAAGCCTTCTACCGTAGTGCTCGAAGTAGCTTGGATTTATCCTACGCTGCGCGACGTGCGTTTTCTTCAGGTCCAGGAGGACGAGAATATTCTTCAGACTAGACGTTTGCGCTTAGTCGATGGCGTGCCAACGATGTTGGAAACCAATAGCTACACTCCTTCTCTTGCCTTTTTGGAACATGAAGATTTATCGGGTTCTCTACTTGAGGTGCTGGGAAGACGCCATATCGAACTTGGCAATAACGAGCGAACGTTGCAGGTGTGCTTTGCAAGTGCTTACGAGGCAGAACATTTGAATGTAAAGCCGGGATCTGCCCTTTTATTATTTGTAGATAAGCGTTGCAGCGCGCAGGGAGTGCCATTGTTTATTTCGCGGCAGGTGTACTGCACTGAGCGCTTAAAGTTTTATCTCTAGCGAAAGCCAAACCCCGGATCTTTCTTAACCGAATAACAAGAGATTGAAAACGCCCCGACAAAGGGGCGTTTTTTTGCCGTTTACGGGCGAATTATTACCGCTTAGGAAGCTTGATTGATCTGTCTTGACAAAGCGAAAGTTTCGAGGATACTGTAGATAACAATACAAAATATAACGTTCTATTAACAGATGATTGACTGAGATTGGGAGATAAATGAGGAAGTTGCTCTTGGCCAGCCATGGGCCACTTGCTAGAGCGATGCGTGAAACGCTCCAGCTATTTTGCGGTGAAGATCCTCGCGTTAAGGTGCTATGCGCATATGTCGATGAGGACACGATGGATGTAAACGAGTTGATAGATTTTTGGGACCGTTCTCGCGACCCAGCAGACCAGTGGATTGTCATCACTGATGTCTATGGTGGGTCAGTGAATAACGCTTTTATGGAAAGGTTGGGTGACGATTCTCTAAGGCTCATTGCCGGCATGTCGCTACCACTAGTGCTCGAAGTGTTTTCGAAATTGAGCACACTTGATGACGCCGAGCTCGCTGCATTGGTTTCAAGTGTCCGCCAAAAGGGCACATGCCTATGTTCGCTGCCAAATTCGGTAGAAGAAGACGAGGATTTTTGAGAAAGGAACAAAGATGATTAAGCTGCTGAGAGTTGACCATCGCTTGCTTCATGGTCAGGTTGCCATGACTTGGACGCAAGAGCTTGACACCAATTGCATTTTGATTGCCTGCGATGCGGTTGTGAAAGATGACGTGCGCAAGACGACGCTTAAGCTGGCACGTCCGGCAGGCGTCAAATTGGTTATCAAATCGGTCGATGATTCTATCGAGGCTCTTAGGAGCGGTGTGACCGATAAGTACCGTTTGTTCATTGTCGTTGAAAGCATCGAAGATGCTTACCGTCTGGCAAAGGGCTACAGCGAAATCGAGCATATCAACATTGGAGGAACGAAGCCGCGTGAGGGTGCAGATGTACGCCTATCTTCAACGGTTTTCGCTACCGATCGCGACGTGGAGCTTCTACATGAGCTCAGTGATGCCGGAATCGAGGTGGAGATCAGGCAGGTACCTAGAGACGAGAAGATTTTGATTTAAGCACATACAATAGAAAGGGGATCCCTCATGTTGACTCAAGCGATCCTTATCGGCCTCGTCGCAATGTGCGTGACATTTGAGTGGGCACTTGGCACTTGCCTTGCTTCTCGCCCGATTGTCACGGGCGTCCTCATCGGTCTTGTGATGGGTGATTTGCAGACGGGCATTATTGTCGGCGCCACGCTTGAAATGGTGTTCATTGGATCGGTTACCATCGGGGCGGCCGTTCCGCCTGACGTTATCACCGGTGGTATTTTGGGCACTGCCTTTGCAATTTCGACGGGTCAAGGCGCTGAAGTTGCGCTGACGCTCGCTTTCCCGATTGCGTCGCTTTATCTCATCATTGATAACGCGCTTACGCTGATCGTGATGCCGTTTTTCGTCCATAAAGCGGACGACTGCGTGGCAAAGGGCGACCTCAAAGGTATGGAGCGGATGCATCTGCTTGGTGGATTCATCGTCAAATCGCTTCCTCGCTTTTTCGTGTGCTCCCTTGCTTTCTATCTCGGAACGCCGGTTATGAACGCGGTGCTTAACGCAATTCCCGAGTTTGTAAGTAACGGCCTGGTTATTGCGGGTGGATTCATCCCTGCGCTCGGCATTGCACTGCTCGCTTCAATGATTGTCAACAAGCAGACTGCTATTTTCTTCGTGCTCGGGTTTGCGCTCTGTGCCTACATGAGCATTCCAATCCTTGGTATTGCCATCATTGGGCTTTGCCTCGCAGTAATCCTCGTGGTGGTCCAGCCAAACTTCATTGCTCAGACGCCACAGCTTAGTTCGGAAGGGAGCTTCGACGATGACGACTTCTAATGACACCAGTTCCAACAAGATTACAAAGCGTGATCTAAAATCGGTATTTTTCCGTTCGCTTACGATGGAGTACTCCTGGAACTACGAGCGCCAGCAGCACATGGGATACTGCTTCTCCATGCTTCCCATCATTCGTCGCGTGTATAAGAATAAGGATGACCAGGCTGCTGCTGCTAAGCGTCACATGGAGTTCTTCAACACCACTCCTTATGTCTCAACATTAATTCTGGGCATTTCGGCAGCGATGGAAGAGGCAAACGCTAACGAAGAGGATTTTGACGAATCCTCCATCAACAGCGTAAAGGCCGCTCTTATGAGCCCGCTGGCCGGCATCGGTGACTCTCTGTTCTGGGGAACGTTGCGTGTCATCGCCACTGGCTTGGGTGTGTCGCTTGCTATGCAGGGTAACATTCTCGGCCCGCTTCTCTTCCTTGTCGTATTCAATGTTCCGCATTATCTGATTCGTTGGTTCTGCCTTAAATGGGGCTATGGATTCGGAACCAGTTTCTTGAGCAAGATCGAGAAATCTGGTCTTATGCCAAAGCTCACTATGGGGGCTGCAATTCTCGGTCTTATGGTTATCGGCGCTATGGTGCCCAACCTTGTATCGGTCAGCGTGGCTGGTTCTCTCGGTACCGGCGACAGTGCGCAGACTATCCAAAGCATCATCGACGGTATCATGCCGAGCCTGCTGCCGCTGCTTGTGACACTTGGAGTTTACGAACTCGTCCAGCACAAGGTCAAAATTGCTTGGATTCTCGTTATTCTCATGGCGGTTGGTATCGTCGGCTCCTTCTTCGGAGTGTTTGCAATCTAAATGGTTGATTTCGCCGTCTGGCCCAATTGAATTAGAAAGGTATATCTCATGGTTTCATTTGATGAACAGGCAATTCTCGATAACGGTGCTTATATCTACAATCAACGTGCCGAAATTGAACGCATTGCTGACGAAATTTGCGAAAAGGGTTTCGATTCGATTTTCTTCACCTCGTCAGGTGGCTCGCTTGCGATGATGCAGCCGTTTGACTATATGGTTTCTGTTATGTCCGATATTCCCGTCCAGTCCCAAGTTTCGGCAGATTTCCTCACGGTTGGCAATCGGCGCATCGGTAAGGGGACCTTGGCGTTCATGGCGTCCAAGTCGGGCGACACCAAAGAGACGGTCGCGGCGGCAAAGGCGGCAAAAGACGCAGGCTGCACCATTGTCTCTACGCTTGGCGTGGACGGTTCACCGCTTGGTGAACTTTCCGATTATGGAGTGATCTATAAGCAGGGTCGTCCTATGGAGCTCGTGCTGTACCTTCTGATTGGAAAGATTCTCAAGAACAGGGGCTTTTTCGATGACTACGATCGCTTCGCTGATGAGCTTGTGAATCTCCCTGCTGCTCTCGTTTCCGTCGGCAAGAACGCTGACGAGATGGCTCGCGCATATGCTCTGAAGCACAAGGACGACCCGTATCAGATCTGGATCGGTTCTGGCAATCTGTGGGGCCCCACGTATTCGTTTGCCATGTGTGTGCTCGAGGAGTCCCAATGGCTGCGCACCAAATCCGTTACATCGCCTGAGTTCTTCCATGGCACTATCGAACTTGTTGAGCCGGGCGTTTGTGTCGCGCTCGCAATGACGGAGGCGCAGACTAGGCCTCTTGATGAGCGCGTTGCACGCTTCTGTAAGCAATATGCGGATGATTTCACCGTATTCGATACACATGATTATGAGTTGCCGGGTATCAGTGATGAATTCCGCTGGATGCTTTCTCCGGTGGTGCTCAATGCCATTCTCTCGCGTGTGAGCAAGAATTTCGAGGAAATTCGTGACCATTCGCTCGACATCCGCCGTTATTACCGCAAGGTCGAGTACTAATAAAGACCGTACGTGATGGGAGGCGTTGAGGTGAAAATCGCAGCAATTGGCGACAACGTTATTGATCGCTATCTCAACAAAGGCGTTATGTATCCTGGTGGCAATGCCGTAAACGTCGCTGCCCATGCAAGCATGCTTGGCGCACAGGCTGCGTATATTGGGGAGATCGGCAACGACCTGGGAGGGCGAATAATCACCGATGCCCTTTCTTCGCTGAACGTTGACCTTTCGCAATCATCTATGCCTGAAAAAGCGACAACCAAGACTTGCGATGTAAATGTTTACGACGGTGAACGTGTCGAAGTTGGTTACGATACAGGGGCTTGCTGGGCGCACAAAACCCACATCAACGATTCTGATATCAAGTTTCTTCAGGGATTCGATGCGGTTTTTACCAGCGTCAATGCAAAGCTGCAGGATGATGTGCACCTAGTTCAAGATCTTCCCGCTGTGGCGGTTTACGACTTTTCCGTTAAAGATAAGTATCGAACCGACGCATATTTCGATCTTGTTTGCCCTGCTACAACCCTTGGTCTGTTTTCCTGTTCCGGCGAGAGCGATCAACAGATTCAAGTTCTATTGAAGAGGGCCATAGAGCATGGTTGTCGCTACACGATTGCTACACGGGGATCTACGGGGCCTGTGTTCTTTGACGGTTCCCGATGGTACCAGGGAAATATAAGACCCGTAGATGCGCTTGACACCATGGGCGCGGGAGATTCGTATATCACTGCGTTTGTTGTGAGCTGTCTCTCGCATGGCTGGAGTAAAAAGCAACCGCTCGATGTGGGGATCATTCGGGATGCAATGGAGTTCGCTGCTGACTATTCAGCTAAAAATTGCCTTAAACCCGGCGGCTTTGGATTCGAGCATAAACTCGCCGAGATGAAAGACAGTCAGGTCCCCCTTTCCTAGAAGGGTTTTTATTTAGACCATTAAGTATTAATACGTAACAAAATGACAAGTTGTCATTGGAACGAATTTCGTTCTATTAAACGAAGGGATAATTGCTATGTTCAATTTCGATGAGCCTCGTTACGAGAAGGTTGTGAGCGATGCCCTCGCTCTCCGTCCTCAGATTGAGGCTGCCGTGGACGAGGTCTGCGAGCAGGGCTATTCCAACATCTTCTTCATCGGCTGCGGCGGCACCTGGGCCCACACGCTCCCGATGAAGTACTGGGTCGAGACCACCACGGCCGACGTCGACGTCCACTGCGAGATCGCCGCCGAGTTCCTCGCGTGCCCGCCCAAGGCCTTCAACAAGGACTCGGTCTGCGTCTTCTCCACCCGTACCGGCACCACCCCCGAGATCATCGAGGCCGCCAAGTTCTGCCAGGAGCAGGGCGCCCGCACGCTGATGTATGTCTCCAACGACAACACCCCGGCCACCGAGTACGCCGACTACAAGTTCTTCAGCTTCGCCGAGGACGACGTCCTGTGCGAGGCCATCTACACCTACCAGATCACGCTGGTCGCCCGCTTCCTCAAGAACGCCGGCGCCTTCCCCAAGTACGACACCTTCATGGAGGAGTTCGGCAACATCGCCCCGTACCTCATCAAGGCCAAGGACGCCCAGGACGAGCGCTGCGCCGCCATGGCCGAGGACTTCAAGGACACCGACTACCACATGGTGATCGGCTCCGGCATGCTCTGGGGCGAGGCCTACGACTACGCCATGTGCATCCTCGAGGAGATGCAGTGGATCAAGACCAAGTCCATCCACGCCGCCGAGTTCTTCCACGGCACCATCGAGCTGTGCGAGGAGGGCACGAGCCTCATCATGCTCTACGGCGAGGACGACACCCGTAAGCTCATGGACCGCGTGGACAACTTCACTCACATGCTCGCCGACGAGAAGGGCGTCAACGTCCGCGTGAACAAGTTTGACACCGCCGAGGTCGAGCTGCCGTTCAGCGACCCCGAGTTCCGCAAGATCGTCTCCCCGATGGTCACCTACACCATCACCGAGCGCCTGAGCTGCCATCTCGAGCACGTCCGCAACCACCCGCTCACCACGCGTCGCTACTACCACCAGATGAATTACTAATCCTTTCAAATTGCTGCTGTTGTCTGCAGGCGAGACGTGCTGAACGTCTCGCCTGCAGGCTTATTACTGGGGTTAATCAAAATAGTTGCCCAGTACCTCCTAGTTGCACTGGTCGCATTATGGCGTCCATGGACGAGCAGTTATTTGGCATTACAATGCCTGGCCGTCCGTTGTTTACGAGCTGTTCGTTGGCTTGATTCTTGGTGACGTTCAACAGGGCGTTATCGTTGGTGCTGCCTTGGAGTCCATGTTCATGGGTGCCATCATGGTCGGCGCGGCGGTTCCTCCCGAGGTCTATGCCTCCGGCGTGCTTGGCTGCGCGTTTGCCGTCATTACGGGTACGGGCACGGCAACTGCCGTCGCGCTCGCCCTTCCCGTCTCCGTCTTCCTTCAGGTGTGGCGCAACTTCTGCTACGCCGTTCCGGGTGCCTTTGCCTGCAAGAAGATTGAGACCGCTCTGGCAAATCGCGATCTTGCCAAGGCGAATCTGTACCATCTGACCATCGTGCCGCTGTCGATTGGCATTCCGTCTGCACTGCTGGTGTTTGGCTCGCTGTTCTTTGGTGCCGACCTTATCAACAATGCGCTCAGCGCGATTCCGCAGTTTGTGATGGACGGCCTCAACGTTGCGTCCGGCGTCATGGTCTGCATCGGCTTCGCTCTTCTTATCAGGACCATGGGCGATAACAAGCTCCTTCCCTGGCTGTTCCTGGGCTTCATTATGGTCATCTACCTCAAGATGGACGTGGTCGGCGTCGCCGCAGCTGCCATTTGCGTCGCGCTGCTCCTGGCCTTCCGCGAGGGCTCGTCCGGTCCGCAGACGGTTGCTGCAGATGAAGAGGAGGACTTCTAATGGCTATCCAGAACACCGACCTCAAAGAGGCCAAGAAGGACGCGATTATGACTCCCGATATGTATCGGAGCATGTTCCTTCGCCAGTTTACGAGCCAGTGCTCGCAGTCGTACGACAAGATGATGGCAATGGGCTTCATGTACACCATTCAGAAGCCCCTGCGAAAGATCTATCCCAACGACGACGATTACTATGCGGCGCTCGATCGCCATACCGAGTTCTTTAACATCACGCCTCATGTGCTTCCGTTTGTAGCCGGCCTAACGGTTTCGATGGAAGAGCAGGCGGCTGCCGATAAGAACTTCGACACGTCCTCGATTAACGCCATGAAGGTCGGCCTTATGGGACCGCTTTCCGGCATCGGCGATTCGTTCTACTGGGGTACGTTCCGCGTGGTTGCCGCCGGCATTGGTATTGGCATCGCTTCGACGGGCAACCCGCTCGGCCCCATCGTGTACGCGCTTATCTACTCCGTGATTAACTTTGCAACGCGTATCGTCGCCGCCCATCTGGGTTACGACTTGGGAACCAAGTTTTTGCAGCAGTCCGAAGAGAGCAACCTTATGTCTCGCATGACGCATGCTGCCGGTGTTCTCGGAATGACCGTTATCGGCGCCATGATTGCGGCACAGGTCTCGCTGTCCACGGCTTTGACCTTTGACGTGGGTGGTTCGGAGATTGTCCTGCAGGATCTGTTCGATTCGATCTTCCCCGGTCTGCTGCCCTTGCTGGCAACGTTCGCTTGCGTTGCCCTCTATAAAAAGGGCGTCAAGACCATTTGGATCATCTTGGGCATCTTCGCAATCTGCATCATCGGAACGGGCTTGGGAGTGTTCGCGGCGGCGTAATGTTGACTGCTATGCTCGCGCGTTGGATAACTAACTGACCGTTTGAAAACGGGGCTCGGCGTAAGGCCGGCCCCGTTTTTTATTTGAGGGATTTTCCGACCGTCCAAAAAATCACACTCGTCCATCACTCACGCATCTCTCATCTCTCATTCGTCACTAACACGAGAGATAGCTGAAAGACGAGAGATAAATATGAGAGATAACAATGCTGCAAGGTGGCTAGGGATCGAGTCAAAGTTCCCGTATACATGAGTTTACCTGCGCGAACGTGATTTGCTTGAACCGATAACGGCATTTTTGTCTCTCATCTCTCACTCATCTCTAAGCTGAGAGATAAATGAGAGATGGCTGAGAGATAGACAGACGGACTGTCGGGGGCATGCATCGCTGTCAGATTAATGCCGCGCGCGGAGCAGCTGCGCGTTCACCCGCGCCCTGCATCCCGCCATTTCACGCGCTGCATATGGAAACCCGCAGCAAAGCAGTTACAATAGCCCAATGTGCATCGCGCACGACGATGATATCGGCGCCCGCGACTGGGGGAGACAACATGGCAGAGCAACAGATAACGCCGGGGACCAAGCTTCAGGTGGCATTCGACGTGCCCATGGGCCAAAAAACCGACTTCAACATGCTCGCCACGTACAAAGAGAACCTGGACGACGCGTACTTTCTTATGAGCGCGCCCATGCTCGCCGGCAAGCCGCTGCTCATGGACGAAAACCAAAAGCTGCTGCTGCAATACAAAGTGGGCGAGGAAACGTTCGTGCTCGCCGGCTACCCCGAGTCAGTCGAGAAAAAGGGCATCCGCACCTACTGGAAAATGCGCAAAGTCGCCGAGCAGCGCACCTTTGTCAAGCGCCGCGACGAGCGTTTTAAGGTCGCCATGCGCCTGACCTACCAGCGCGACAACGCGCCGACCCCCGAGCCCGAGGACGCCATGACCATCGACGTCTCGGCCGGCGGCCTGGCCGTCTACCTCAACGATTATCCCGATGTGGGCGAGGCCCTGGCCGTGCAAATGCCCACGATCCGCCTGCAGGGCGAGCGCCACGAGCTGCCCGAGCAGCTGGGCATTGTGTGCTGGGTGCGCCGCGCGCCCAAGGGCAGCCTGTACCGCAACGTCTGCGGCCTGCAGTTCCGCTACGCCGACGACATGGAGCGCGAGCTCGTCAAAGAATATGTCGATTACATTCGCACCAAATATAAGATCTGATCGCCATGGCACTGTTCAAGCGTAACGACAACAAAGATCAAGCTGCCGAGGATTTGGCCGAGGATTTGGCCGAAGGTTTGACCGAGGGTCAGGCCGAGGACCAGGCCGTGCGCGCGCCCCAAGACGCACCCCGCGTCAATGCCGAGGACGCGCCCGGCGAGGACTCCGCCCTCGATCAGCCTCCCACCTCCCGCAAGCGCTTCGGCAAGCCCAAGCCCAAGCGCAAGCCCAAACCCAAGCGCGACTTGCGCGGCGTGGTGCGCATCGAGGAGCTGGAGCAGGCGCTGGCCGACCAGGACCTCGACGACATCGACCCCGACGCGGTCGTGTCCATGTACATGCCCAAGCGTCGCATGGAGCGCATCGGCACGGCGCTGCTGCGCATGGACAGGTTGCAAAAGGCCCTCGTGGTGCTGGCGCTTGCCTTTGGCGTGCTGTTCGCCCTGTCGTTTATGCAGGAAAACATGGGCAACTTCACCATCAACCTCAACCGCCTGGAGCTGTTCCGCCGCGGCGTGGCCATTGCCGACAACGGCGACTTTAACAACGCCACCGCGCGCCTGGCGGCCGACGCCGTGGACAACGGCACCAATATCGCCGCCGACGACCTGCCCGATAACCTGGATAGCGTCGACGGCAGCCACAACGGCAAGAACTACGTGGCGTACACCTTCTATATCCGCAACGCCGGCAAGACCGATCTGGGCTACAGCGCCAAGCTCAAGGTGGTCAGCGCCAGCAAGGGCGTGGAGAAGGCGGCGCGCGTGCGGGTGTATCGCAACGGCGAGCCCACCACCTACGCAGCTGCCGCGGCCGACGGCAATCCCGAGCCCAACACCGAGCCGTTTGCGTCCAAAGACGTGGTGACGACCATTAGCCACAAGAACTTTCGCGTGGGCGATGTGGACAAGTACACCGTGGTCATTTGGCTGGACGGCGACGACCCGGAGTGCGTGGACAAGATCATCGGCGGCGCGGTGGAGTTTGGCTTCGACTTTGATTCGTCCGAGACCGACGACTCGAGCCTGTTCATTAAGTTCGTGCAGGATATTGCCGACACCCTGACCGGCAACGACCCCATTAGTGCGAGCGGCAACGAGGCGCCCGATTACTACAAGGAGCACAACGTGACGTGGAGTAACCGTCGCAACCAAAAGAACTCGCCCGCAGGGGACGGGGACAAGTAGAACGAACAAGCGCCGGGCCGGGATTGTTTCCCGGCCCGGCGCTTTTGCTATGCCGAGGCGTTGTCTGTGGAAGTGGCGCCGTTGCCTGCGGCGGCATCCAGCAAGAACAGCCGCAGCGCGAGCTTGATCGCGTAGCCTGGTTTGACCTGCGCTGCGTCTCCCATGCGTTCGCCCAGGTAGCTACAGTAGGCGTAAACATCGCGGATGAGGTCCGCGCCCGAGAGGGTGAACATGTAGCCCGCGTCCGAAAGCGCGTTGGGCGCTGTGGGCAGCCCCGCGGCCGCACAAAAGCTTGCGAGGTCGGGACCCATGACGGCCTCATAGTCAATCGCGTGTCCGCCATCCTGGGCGGCCTGCTCTTGCTCGCGGGTGTACGACAGCGCCGCCGCCAGCACAAAGCTGGGCGTGGGCGCGTTGACGTCGTCGGTGGTGGCGACGAGCTTGCCGGCCGCCTGCGTGACCAACCAGGCGACTTCGCGCTGGCAGCGAACGGCCTTGCGCGTCACCGGCTTGATCGATCCGGTAGAAACGCTTCCCTTGGGTTGATTGGCAAAAGCCATGGGGCCCTCCCAAAAAGTAGCCCGCACAAGCAGGCAGAAATTACACGTGCTACATCAGTATAGCGAGTGGGGAAGGGCTAGGGCGAATCTCGGCGGAGGGCGTATGCGTGCGTTGGCGTGGCGCTGCGGTTGCAAGGCTTAAGAGGAACTTATGACTTCGCCGGAGAGAGTGCTCAAATAAGGTAAACGATGTTCACATAGCACCACATATAAGCCGAGGTAGGCCTATGAATCTGCCGAGATGTAGGCTGCCGAAAACTCATAAGGAAATCGTAAGAATTATGGTATTCTCAATTCCATGTCTAAAGGATGGGCAAGCAACATCCAACACGAAAGCGCGGGCTCCCCTTCCGGGCTTCTCGAGGGTCATCTGGGATGAATGGGGAAAGAAAGGGGTCCGTATGGATACCAAGGCATTAAAGAAGCAGATGGGCGCCGCCATCGCCATGGTCCTCGTGGCAGCCGTAGCCCTCGGCTCCGCCACGTTCGCATGGTTTGTGACGAACAACAAGGTTGACGCGACTACGAGCACGATTTCCGCTCAGTCGAACGCGGCGTTTATGACTATCACGAACGGCGAGACGGGTGCAAGTAAGGTTAATACGAAGACGGCATCAACCAATATTATGGGAACTGCAGCGGATGGGTCTACGCCACTATATCCCGCTACCTTTGGCGAGCAGGGTCAGCAGGGCGCTTATGTGGCCGCTACTAAGGGCAAGTTTATGACGGGCTTTGGTGCTGATCTTGATGACGGAACGCTTAGCAGCAATCTCGATTTCGTCAAGGGCACCTCTGGCGAAGCGGGCAGCTATGAGGCTGCAACGACCGGTAAGTATGCAATTGCTGAATATTTCAACGTCAGCTCTAAGGGCCAGGATCTGAAGGAACTTAAGGTTGACGGTGTTACGGTGGCAGAGGGCAGCAGTTCGACCTCTAGCCTTAAGCAGGCTCTCCGCATCCTTGTGACGAGCGCCGACGGCACCGTGTGGGATTTGTATGGTCTTAATGCTGGTGGCACTGCCTACGAAAGGAAGCTGTCATCTGATCCTGATAATCATGCCGTTAATTTTGGTACTGTTAAAGCCGGTCAAGACACCGCTCTTAAGGTTTACCTTTTCTACGAGGGTAGCGATGTGAACGTCAAGACTACGAATCTCCAGAATGGCATGCTTTCTGCCACCAACGCCGTGACTATTACGTTTACCGCAACTGCGGACAACAAGTAATCGCAGCTACGGCTTATGACTTGCAAAGGGCAGGTTCCCAGCCCGGGATCCTGTCCTTTTTCTTAACGGAGGGAGGCGACGGACATGCACGATTCGGTAAAGAAACTCAAGATTCAACTTATTGGAGCGGCGTTGACCGTCGTCGTCTCGGCGGTGGCGCTCTCTGCAACCACCTACGCTTGGTTTGTCTCCAATAGTAGGGTTCATGCAACTACGAGCACCATTTCCGCTCAAGCGAATGGCATGGTACTCCAAATCGTTGAGGGCGACACGCCCGACCATGGCTCCGACACCTCCACGGTCGCTTCCGCAGCCGGTCACGAGATTAGCCCTTCATCGACGAACGATGCCAAAAACTGGTACGTTCCCCAAAGCTGGCAGGGCGTTAATGTGAACACCTATCAAAAGGTCGACACATCCATTTCGGGTGAGAATCCCGGCAAGTACACTATTCAAGGCAACGATTACTATGCATTCACCGTTGCGAATTACACGCTGTATACCGTGGCGAACACCGGCGTTGCCGACGTGTATTTGGATGCGAGCAACGGCTCGCCCATAACGATTACGCAGCATGGCGGCACGCAGAAATGGTTCGACAAAATCAAAGACAGCCTGCGCGTGGGCATTGTAATTAACGGCGAGCTGCGCGTTGTCTATGCGCCAGCTGCTCCCTCGACAACCGATACGGGCAACGATGTGACTACCGTTGCAGGTTGGTCGTGTGTCAACTCTGAATCTCTGAACGAGGTTGTTGCCCCTACGTATTTGCATCTTTCTGGCACCGATTCGCTCGATCAAAACGGCAATAACTGGGGTGCCACGAAAGCGGGCGAAGGCTACATTAGGCCGAGCGGCAACGCGCAAAAGGTCGCTTCGAACGTCGATTACAACGGCGCGAACATGAAAGTTGTCGTTTGGATGGAAGGCACCGACAGCGATTGTCAGAATATGTCTGGCCTCGATGTGGGCGAAGGAAGCCCGACCTTTGACGTAACGGTCAGCTTGGTTGGCATCGTAGCTGATTCAAAGTAGTGTAAACGCTGCTAGCAACTTTGATAAAAGACGAGGGCCAGTTCAGAATCGAACTGGCCCTCGTCTTGTTTATGCCAATAGTGGTTCGGCTATAGCCCGTACACCTCAACCATAGCTTCACCAATACGGTGAGGCACGCCGGTAACCAGAGCGTTACCCATGCAAAAAGCTCGATGGCCATCGGTCATGCCGGTGTCGGTCCAGCCCTTCGGGAATCCTTGGAGCTGATCGAGCTCGTCGGGGACAAGACGACGGAAACGACCGTCGGGGCACTCGATAACATGCTTAAAACGGCTGGCTCCCGTGCCACCTTCGCCCGTGAGGATGGTGCGGCTCGGCTTGTCGGTGGCATCCGGGAAACTCATGGCTCCCTCGGAATACGTGTATGTAAAGCCCGTCTTTTTGTTGGTGCGCTCCTCGCGCTTGCTGCCCTTAAGGTAACGCCAGTCTGGAAGCTTTTCGTCAGAGATGTAGAACTGCTCCGGAACATTCGCCTCGTCGACAAGCACATCGCCAAGCACGCGGCGCTCGCCGTGATAGTCCTCGGCGAAGTCGCAGGTCAGAACATGGCAGTCCTGCATGACGCCGGCGTTCTTGAACTGCGAGGTCTTTTGACCAACGCCAAAGCGAGTCGAGTTCTCGTAAGGATTGGGAAGGACATCAAGCTCCGCTATTTCGTCAGGATAGATGGCGGGGAAGGCCTTCGCCATAACGCCGTTATGCATGCGATCGGCAAGATCGACCTTGCCGGCGTTCTTCTCGCAGAAGATGTAAACGCGCTTGCGACGCTGGGGAAACCCGTATTCTGCAGAGTTGACTACGCGCCATTCAACGGTGTAATCGAGATCGGCGAGGCAACTCAAGATGATGGCGAAGTCGCGACCGCGCTGAGAGGCGGGCGACTTGAGCAAGCGGTCAACATTCTCAAAGAGACCGAAGCAGGGCTGCTTCATCTCGAGGAAGTGATAGATGTCCCACCACAGGACACCCTTCTTGCCCTCGATGCCGTGCGCTTGATTGAGCGGACGTGCAACAGAGTAGTCCTGGCAAGGGAAACCACCGACGACCATTTGCACGTCGGGGATTTTAATCTCGCCGGCCTCAGCCTGCTCAAGTACCTTGTTGATATCTTCGTTGACAACGGAATCTTCGCCAAAGCGATCCATGTAGCAACGTGCCGCAAACTGGCGGGACTTAGTTCCGGGCGGCTCCCACTGGTTGGCCCAAATGGTATGGAAGGGGCCGGCGGGCTTCATGTAAAACTTGGGATGACGCGGGTCGGCATAACCTTCGAGACCCAGCCGAAATCCGCCGACGCCCGCAAAAAGCTCGGCAATGTTAATCTCAGACACGTTTCTCCAATCGCTGCTGTGTCCGTTTATGGTGCTCACAACAATAACCGATCGAGCGGACAAGATCAAGCCCTCAATTTTATGGAGGAAATTGCTGCCCTGAACTACCATGAGGTTAACTGCGACTTTCGGAGGTACCCCATGTCCAAGAAGCACCTCGATTTCAAGCGCATGCTTGACGATACTGATTTTTCTGACCCCTCAAGCATCGAGCGCTACGCTGCCAATCTCGACGGGATGACTTTTCGCGATATCCTCGAGCTCGGTATTGCGCCGGAAGGGGAGAGTGCGCCCAAGGACTTTGGTTCCAAGAAGTATAAGGGCGGTATGGGCACTCTTATCGAGGAGCGATACTTTGGCTACAAGGCCAACAGCGATGATCGACCGGATTTTCCCGAGGCGGGCGTCGAGCTCAAGGCTACGTGCTTTGATGTGCTCAAGGATGGTCGCAAATCCGCCGGTGAACGTCTTGTCTTGACGATGATTCCCTACGACCGTCCCGTTTCTCTCGACTATGAAAGTTCGCATCTCAAGACCAAGCTCAGCAATATCCTGCTGATTTACTACGGCCGCGATCGTTCCATCGATAAATACGACCAGCGCATTGAGCGCGCGGTCATGGTTCGTCTGCCCGAAGAGGACATGAAGATCATTCGAGCCGACTACGAGAAGATCATTTCGTACATTCAGGATGGTCGCGCGGACGAGCTGTCGGAGGGCATGACAACCTACTTGGGAGCCTGCACAAAGGGCGCAACCGAAGCGACAATGTGGGTCGACCAGTATTACGAGTACTTCAATACCGATACGGGCGAGGTCGAGCACCGTCGCGCAAAGCGTCGCGCTTTTTCGCTCAAGCGCTCGTATATGGACTATGTGCTCCATACCTACGTGCTCGGTGCCCCGCGCGTTGGCGAGAGTATCGTCCAGGCTGGCGACGAGTCCGTTGATTTCGAAAGCTATGTAACTGGACTTATCGAGCGACACTATGGCGAAACCGATCGCCAGATTGCGGAGCAGTACGGCCTGGAGTATACGGGCAACAAAGCGCAATGGACGACACTCGTTTATCGAATGCTCGGTATTAAAAGCAACGCTGCCGAGGAGTTCGTTAAGGCCGGGATTAACGTCCGTGCTTGTCGCGTTAATAAGAGAGGGCACATCGAGCAGGCAATGTCCTTCCCTCCGTTTGAGTTTAAGCAGCTAATCAACGAGGATTGGGAAACGTCTTCCTTCCGTGCGCGCCTTGAGACCAACCGTTTCTTCTTTGTCGTGTTCCGTGAGGACCACGAGGGGGAGTGGCGCCTTGACCGCTGCCTATTCTGGGCAATGCCGGCAAACGAAATCGAGGGTCCCGCAAAGGCTTGCTGGGATGAGACGAGAAAAGTCATTCGCGAAGGTGTAGAGCTCAATCCGTATAGGGATGCAAGCGGAAAGCTCAAAGTGACCAACAATCTGCCCGGTATGGCGGATAACCCGATTGTCCACGTTCGCCCACATACGTCGAAAGCTGCGTACAGATTCGCCGATGGAACTGAAATCGGCGATATTACGAGGAACGCCTACGAGCTGCCCGACGGACGCTGGATGACCAAGCAATCGTTCTGGTTCAACAAGAGCTATCTGGAGCACATCCTGGGTTTGTAGCGATTTCGCATAGCATTCTCGGCAGCGTTCCGTTTATAGCGTTGATATTGCAGATTGCGGCTCCGCCCCGCCATTTCCTATGACGAGGCGGAGTTGTAGCTTCGATGGTCCAATTGCCAGTCTGCAAAATCAAGTGGTTCGTCATGCGGTGCGCTACGCCCGCAGCGCTCCAATGGGGAACACGTAGACATCGTGCTCGGCGTCGTAGCGGCAGAAGGGCGAGGTTGCGGTGATGACGGCGCAGAACTCCGGCTGGGGGTTGCGCGCTGCAGGGTTCAGAGCGACCTTGCGGCGCAGGCGCTCGATGTTGCGGATTCCATCGCTTACCTTGGATTCGCCGAGCTTGATTTCTATCGCTGCCCAGCGGCCATCGTTCAGCTCGATGATGGCATCAACCTCAAGTCCGTCGGAGTCGCCATAGTAGTGGAGCGAGCCTGGGTGCGAGCCGGGCAGGCATGTGGTGTAGACGCTTAGATCATGAATGCACAGAGACTCAAAAAGCAGGCCAAATGTTTGGCCGTCTGCAAGGAGCCTCTCGGGGTTCATTCCGAGTGCGGCAGCGGGAATGGAGGGGTCGACGAAATAACGTTTTGGCTTGGTACGCAGGCGAGACTTGGCGCGGACGGGCGCATCCCAGCCGGGCAGATTTATGATCGCATACATGCTCTCCAACATGTCGAGGTAAAACGCCACGGTTGAAGTTGCCGGCTGGGCATCGCTGTCGCCCAACGAGGCGTCTGCCGCAATGGTGTTGAGCGTGGCAGATGTCGCAACGTTACGCGCGAGCGAAGACACGATGTGTCGCGCCGTAGACCCCACGCCTCCTTTTTGCGGAACGCTGACTTCGTACATGGCATCGAGATACTGGTTAACGACCTCTGCGGCCATCTGGGGGCTCGCCCCTACAAGCGCCGGCCATCCCCCGCAACAAATTGCGTCGGCCAACATCGGGAGCGATCCTGTATAGGCGGAAGGTTCGAATGATCCATCGAATAGGTTTTTCAGCGAAACGGACCCCGTTGAAAGTCCGCGTTCCCAAAGCGTCATGGTGCTCATGTCGAGACGCGCTATGCGACCGGCGCCGCTGTGGGTGACAGAGTCTTTTGCCGGCGTCGACGACCCGGTGAGGATAAAGAGCCCCTTCTCGCCGCCGGATGCATCTACGGCGCGGCGTGTGGCGTCCCATGTTGCTGGGGTCTCTTGCCACTCATCGATGACGTGCGGTTTATCGCCCTGAAGAGCGAGCGAAGGATCGGCTTCGACCAGCGACTTTACGTTTGGGTCGTCAAGATGAACGACGCTCTCACCGAATGCGAGCGCGGTCCATGATTTACCGCACCACTTTGTGCCCCGAATCTCGACCGCTCCAAAAATCTGGAGCAGGGTTTGCAGCCGTTCATCCAAAAGGCGAGGGCGGTAGGATTTGGGCTGTTCCGAACCATAAGAAATCATGATTTGATAAACCTCACTACCTGGGCATACTCGATTTTCGAGGATAATCATACTCGATTTTCGAGGATTTTTACACTCGATTTTCGAGGAAATCTGGACTCGATTTTCGAGGATTTTCGCACTCGATTTTCGAGCTTTGCCCTATAGGTAAATCCCTTCGCACAGGGGCTTGTGGAACTGGGTGTGGTGGTCGCGTGCCCAGGTAAAGAGCGCCTGGTCAAAGTTGTCCTGACTGTCAGGGATGCCGTAGACGCCGGCGACTTCCACGCGCACGAACTCCAGCGCGGGCAGCTTGTTGATGGCCGTGAGCGCAAACGGCGACGTGGGCTCCTCGAACAGGTAATGGCTGCCTTGCAGCGCGCCGCAGGCGGTGCAGGTGCTGGCGAGCGATACGGTCTTGGTGGTGCGCGACGTTACGGGCTTGTAGCCGCAGCGCTCGCGCAGGTAGTCGCGGATCTCGGCCGGCACGCAGCCCAGCGCGGAGACGATAGCTATGGCGTTGGCGCGGGCGGTGTCGATCGCGATGTGGCCCGCGTCGTCCATGGCGAGCGCAGCGCTGGGCGCAGCCTTGCTGCCCGAGTCCTCGGCCGCCCAATACGGAATGCCAAAGGCCGCGACCGTCGTCTGCTGGTGGCACTTCCAGCATTCGCGCTTGCCCAGCACCAGGTAGATGTAGGGCGCGCTGGGGTCGGAGCGATCCACGCCGGGCAGCCACGCGGCAAAGGGCTCGGTGTTGACGCCATCGGGCACGTACCAGATCTTCTTGACCCGGTCCCACTTGGCGCCCAGGGCTTTGGCCTGGTCTTTGTGCGAAAAGGGAACATCGAGCTCGGTGCGCATGGCGGCTCCTTTGTGCGGCTTGTGGTGCATGTGCTCCAAGGATACCCCAGCGCTGGGTGTGTGGTCGCTAAACGAGCATTTCGACCGTCCGAGAAGTCGCGGAGCATTTTGGCGAGGGCGTGCCGTCAAGTAAATGGGCAAGCAAATGGTCAGCTTTTGGTCAGTTGAGCGGCAACCTTGCCAAAAGCTTGACGGATTTGCAGCTAGACGTCGACGAATGAACACTTTGGGCGCGCTGCGGCAAAAAACTGCTGGTCGTTTGTCGAAAACTCGCCAGGGTCGCGAGTCGCCGCCGACGCGCGTGCTATCTTCGCGCCATGGGTTACTTTATAGTTTCACATAACGCTGCGTTGGCGCTTTTGGCGCACCTGCCGAACCCTCGTTTTGGGGATTCGGAACCAGAGGTCGTGTCGATTGCAGGTGCCTGTGCGCTGTTGGACCAAGAGGCGCAGGACTTTATCGATCGCTATGATCTGGGGATCCAAACGCTGGATTTGCTGGTGCCATCGCGTGCCGACCGTCGGCGGAGCAAACATGTTAAGACGCATCTCTGCACCAACGAGCTCCCGGCGGGTTCGTTTATCTCGCTGGGCCACTGGATGGGTGACCTGGATGCGTACGTGTGCTCTCCCGAGCTGGCGTTTTTGCAAGCTGCGCACGATGGTGATGCGGCGGCGGCCATCTACGCCGGCTATGCCATGACATCGGACTACCGGCTGGATAACCTTGCTCCCGGTGGGGTAACAAGCAGGGATACGGGCATGCGCGATGGCAGGCTCACGACTAAGGAGCTCATCGCGGCGTACCTTGACCGGGCATCAAAGGTGAGAGGCGCCGCTAAGGCGAAGGCGTTGCTTCCGTACGTGGAAGAGGGCTCACGGTCTCCAAGGGAGTCGGGGCTTTGCATGTTTATGTCGCTGCCTGCGCATTACGGCGGGCATGCACTGGGCAAGGCCGAGCTGAACAAGAAGTACTTCATTCGCGACGGTTACAACGATGGGCGCAACCGCAAACTGCGCGTGTTGGAGCGCACGCCCGACATCACGCTTACGGCGAAAGCAGAGGTGGGCCTGGATAAAGTAAGGGCTGGCTTGCTGCCCGAGGTGCTTACCGCGCTGGTCGATTACGACAGCGACGCCATCCATGATGGAAGCGAGAAAATCCACAAGGATACCGAGCGCCGCAACGAGCTGCAGATGCTCAATGGGGTCGCGTACTTTACGGTGACGACTGACCAGGCGAGCGACTACGAAAAGCTCGTTCGCCTGTGCGAACGCATCCGACGGAAACTGCATCGGAATAAGCGACCCATTTTTAACAAGCCCATGAGCAAGGAGCAGCGATATCTTGCCCTTGCGCGCGTCGAAACGAAGCGGTTTAAGCTTTGGCAAACCGTCATCGACGCGCATTGGCATTGGTAGGGGCGGTTGTTGGTCGTGGGGGCTAACGGCCTTATTTTCAGGTCTAATACTTTTCCGCGAAGTGAACGAGTCAAAACAGACCCCCGAAGCATCGACACTTTTGGCGGCTCATTTCCTGCGGTTTTGACGTTAGAATCCTGCGGTTTTGGCTTCGAAAAGTGTGCATGCTTCGGGGGGACCAAATAAGCTCGTTCACTTCGCGGAAAAGTATTAGACCTGACTATAGGAAGGTTGTCCGGATGTGGCATCGAGGCCCATTCGGGCCCGATCGGGGCGCTCGCTGGGGTTATCTGGGCGACTTTGGGCTTGGCTGGGGGTGGCCTCCGGTGTTGTCGAGACCACTTTGGGCTCGCTTGGTGTGGTCGCTGGCGTTGTCGAGGCGGCTTTGGGTGCTGCGGCGCCCTTTTGGCTTGGCGGCGTAAAACAAAACAGCTCAGAGGCGAAGCCTCTGAGCTGCGAACATTTGGTGGGCGTTAGAAGATTTGAACTTCTGACCTCTTCCGTGTCAGGGAAGCGCTCTCCCCCTGAGCTAAACGCCCGATCAAGGGTGCGCGAGTGCGCAGGAAATAATATAACGGAGCTCCCACCCGCTGGCAAGAACTATTTTTTAAAAAGTGGCAACTTGCGACCCTGTCGGTCCCCGATGCGGCGCGAGCAGCACGCGAAAAGTCGCGTTTGTACCCCCGATGAACTGCACATTCGCGTAAAATATTCCCATTATGGGCAAATGGTGTCCAGGTAGTTTACGATGCGGCATCTGGGGGAGGGGCATGTCGGACGCGCGCTCGCTGCGAAAACAGTTCAATCGCATGCTCGCCACGTTGCTGGTGGCCCTTGCTGCTGCCGGATCCGTAACATATGCCTGGTACATCTACAACGCCAACCGCCACATCACCGACGTCAAGATGGCCGCCGGCACGGGCGTGACCTTCCTCATCTCCAACGAGTACGACGGCGAATACAAAACCAACGCCGGCCTGAGCTTTTCGGGCCTGCTCGATCCCGTCTCGACCGATAACGTGCTCAACGGCTTTCAAAAGGTAACGGGCTTTACCGGCGGAACCACCCAGGACTCGCTCTTTGCCAGCATGTTTGGTGCCGCCGAGCATTCCGACTACTACAAGACCTCCCTGTACCTGGCCACCAACTCGGCCGCGACCGATGTGTACCTGTCGGGCATCGACTTTACCGAGCAGGACCCGGCAAACCCCATCTCCACCGCCCTGCGGGTGGGCCTGGTTACCTATGCTCCGGGACGGGGCGACACCGTTACGGGCCAGTACGTCTTTGAGGTCTCGGGCGAGCGCAATCCCCAGGCGCGCTACAACACACTCGATGGCAAGGATGCCGGCGAAAACGAGCAGAATCACCTGGTGCTCGACAGTACCCGCTCCGATGGAACAACGGTGCATTTTGACCAGCTGACCAGTTCAAACTTCTGTGACTACAACGAAGACACCGGTATCGTGGGCCTCAAGGAGGCCACGACCAAGATCTGCAGCCTGCCCGCCGCTGCCAAGGGAGCCAACCGTAGCACGCCCGTGCGTGTGGATGTATACGTGTGGCTGGAAGGCTGCGACCCCGACTGCACCAACAATCTGGCCGCCACCAGCCTGCAATCGCTGGCACTGCGCTTTGCCGGCAAGCGTTCGTAAGGGGGCCAGGGATGAGTGCATCGAACATCAAAGATATCCTGGGCTCGCGCCGTCGCATGGTTGCCGCGGCCGCATGGATGTTGGTGCTGGTAGCCGCCCTGAGTGCCGCTACCTACGCCTGGTTTAGCAACTCGCGCTACACCAACATGACGCCCGTGGCACACACGGTAAGCGACGAGGGCTCCGACCTGCAGATTGGACTTTCGGCCAACGGACCATGGGACACAACGGCAACGCTTGCCGCCGCCGACAAAACACTCTACCCCATCTCGACGGCAGACCTTTCCCGCTTTTGGCGTGGCACCTTCCAAAATGCCGCGGGCATTACGACCGACTACGCCGACTGCACCGCGCAGCTGGACGACTATGCCCTCACTGGCACGCTGTACCTTAAGGGCAGCGATAGCGCTCTCAACGTGTACCTGTACCAGGGCCAGATGAGCGTGACGAGCGACCCGCAACTGCTGGCCGCACTGCGCCTGGGCCTGGTCATCACGACCCAGTCCGGTACGCAAACGCATATCTTTACCTGCGACGATCTGGGCAACACCTCGGGCGCCACCAGTAGGCGTACCACCGCGCAAGACGGCGTGGTCGTGGCGCCCGGTGCCTCGGGCTGGACCTACACCGCCGATCCCGCACGCGCCATAAGCGCCTACAGCATGGACGGCGCCGGCGACACGCCCACAGCGCGCGCAGGCGCCACGCCCATCTGCACGCTGGCCGCCAACGAGGTGGCAAGCGTTCGCTACGTTGTGTACATGGAAGGCTGCGACGCCCAATGCATCGACGAGGCTCAGGCTCGCGATGTGGTGCTGCAGCTTGCCTTTGCCGCGGCCAAGGCATAAGGGGGGGCGAAGCGACATGGAAGACAAGAAGCACATGCCAGCAGATAACCGCAAGGCCAAAACCCAGAGCGCTAGCTCCGCGGCCCCCTCCAGCGCGTCCGTCGATCGCCAGGTCCTCGAGGGCGCCGCCGCCCGCCGTCACGCCCGTCGCGCGCGTGCCTACATCGCGCTCGTTATGGTGGCGCTCGCCGCCACTTTGGGCGCCGCGACCTACGCCTGGTTTACCAGCAACATGAAGGTCAACACCAACTCGGTGAGCGTGCACAGCGACACGTCCAAGCTGGTGCTGGAGTTGGGCGATGCCGATCGCGGCAACTGGTCGCAGCAGGGCGATGCGTCTCTGGCCTCCACCGCGAGCGGGGCCGTGACGCTCTACCCGGTCTCGACCTTTGACCTCAACGGCTTTGCTGCCTGCGCGCAAAACAACTCAGCCGGCGATGCCGCGGTGTTTGAGCAGGCAAAAGACAACGGCTCTGCCTACTATCACGGCTGGATCGACCTGCGTCCCACCATCACGGGCACGGGCGCCAGCAAGGTTAAGGGCAAGGTGAGCCTGTATCTGGCAGAGTCGCTGGTCCCGCAGGGTGCCGACGCCGAGCTGCTGCGCGCGGCCCGCGTGGGCATTAAAGTCTCGAGCGGCAACCAGGTGCTCGCCACCAACATCTTTGAGCTCGACAGTTCCGACAGCGGTCATCGCGGCGAGCATCCCACGACCGCCCCAGCTGGCCTTGCCGGCTACGCCGATGGCATGCTGCTGGGCTGGCAAAACGGCCAGCTCGCTTGCGGTGTCAACGTGACACAGGACCCGGCCGCCTTTACGCTGGACACGAGCGAGACGGCCGAGCGCCCGCAAAACTCGCTCGCCACGCTGGGTCTTGGCCAGACCTATCGTCTGGACATCTATTACTACATCGAGGGCACCGACCCCGATAGCGCCGACTACCTGCATCAAGACCCGGGCACCCTGCACCTGGCCCTCTTTGCGACCTTGGACGGTGAGTAGCCATGACGCGTAAGCAACCCGCCGCCAACTGCACGCCCGCCACCCGCCAGCCCAGCGCCCCCGCCCCCGCCGATACCGACCTGCGCCGCAAGCTCACCACCACCGTGGTGCTGGTGCTGTTTGCGCTGGTGGCGATAGCCATGGCAACGTTCGCCTGGTTCTCAATCGCCGATAGTGCCAAGACCCGCATGCTCATGATCGACGCCAACGCCGACGGCTCGCTGCGCTTTGACCTGGACGAGCACGCCACCTTCGACGAATACGTGCACAGTCTGGGCTTTGACCGGATCTCGGCACGTATCGCCAGCGAAAAGGGCGTGGACATCGATGCGTCCAAGCTCAAGCCCGTCACCACGAGCGATTACCAGACCTTTACCTTTGAGGACGGCTCCACCGCCGATCCCGCCACCGGCGCCTACCTGGAGTTCACGCTGCACTTTATGAGCAGTACGGACCTGCGCGTGCGCCTGACCGGGCAGGATGGTGACGGTAGTGTGTCCGGCACGCGGTTTAGCTCCGACACGCAGGGCATGGCCAGCGCCATGCGCATGAGCTTTACCGCCGACGGCCACACCTGGGTCTACAACCCCAACGGGGGTGGGGGTTCGTCCGGCGCGGCCACCGTCTTTGGACTCGATTCGGGCGCTGCTACCGCGGCCAGCGATATGTTCGACCTGATAAAAGATACGGATAAGCCGGTAACCGTTTGCATATGGCTCGAGGGAACGGACCCAAATTGCACTAATATGCTAAAGGGAGCTAACTATTCGGTTTCGATGCGCTTTGAGGGCATCGGGGAACAGTAGATATGCACGGCGGCCGCCGGGCCGCGCACGACCTAGACAGACACGGTAGTAAGGGACATCATGCAATCTGTTAAAAAAGTCGCATCCATCGCACTGAGCGTCGTCATGTGGATCATCATCCTGGTGGCGGCCCTGTATGCGTTTACCACGCTTGCCACGCGCGAGGACGGCAGCGTCTCTGACATCGCCGGCTTCACCCCGCTCGCCGTGCAGTCCGACTCCATGGCTCCCACGTTTAACAAGGGCGACCTCATCTTCATCAAAAAGTGCGACACCTCCAAGCTCGAGGTGGGCGACATCGTGACGTTCCATACCATCATCGACAACGAGTACGCGCTCAACACGCACCGCATCGCCGCCATCGACGAGGTCAACGGCATGCGCAGCTTTACCACCAAGGGCGATAACAACGACGTGGCCGATACGCACATCATCAGCGACGGCGATATCGTGGGCAAGTACGTGTTCGCGCTGCCGCAGATGGGCAAGGTCATGGACTTCCTGTCCAGCTCCATGGGCTTCCTCATTGTGATCGTGCTGCCCATGCTGCTGTTCTTTATCTACCAGGTGTATCACCTCATCGTGGTGGGCATGAACCTCAAGCGCGCTATGGCCGAGGAGGACCGCCTGGCCGCCGCGGCTGCCATCGTGGACGCCGAGGGCAAGGGTGACACTACCGTCACGGCCGATAACGCCGCCGAGCAGCTTGCCCAGGCCGAGGCCAAGCTCGAGGAAGCTCGTCGTTTAAAGGCCGAGGCCGAGGCGGCGATGAACGCGACCAAGCAGGAGGGTACCGACGGTGAGTGAGTTTCTGGGATTTGCCTGGGAGCTGCTGGCAAAGGTTGTCTACAACGTCGTTGCCGTTGTGAGCTCCATCCTTAACCTGCTGGTGTTTGGCTGGGTTGAGTACTTCAACATCTTTATGACCTACTTCACCACGTTTGACCTGGTGGGCAAGATCGGCGCGGTCATTCTGTTTGCCATGCTCATCGCAGTCCCCGTGCTGATTGTGGCCATTCTGATCCACCACTACCGCATCAACCGTCGCCTGCATCGCGACGACACGTCCAACAAGGCGCTCTATCGCGAGATCGGCCGCCTGAACAAGCAGGTGCTCGACCTCATGGACGAGAAGAACAAGCTGCTGGCGCTCAAGGTCAATGCCATGGGCGGCACCAAGCAGATTCCGTACGTGGGTGCCTCGGCCCTGGCCGACGACCACCTGCCCACGGTGGGCAACGTGGTGGGCGCCGCTGCGGGCGCCGCTGCGGGCGAGGGCGCCGCGGCGACGGCCGTCATGTCGGGCAACGCGTCGCTCGCGCTCGACGGTGCGGGCGTCAAGGATGCCGCGGCCGCCATGGCCAAGGCGACCGTCGAGGCCAAGACCCTTGCCGAGGAAAAAGAAATCGCCCAGGCCAACCGCTTCCCCAAGCTGTCCCTGGTGGACCTTAAGTACCGCGACTGGGAATCGCCGGTCTACGACGATGCCATCTCGCTGGAGGACTTTGTCGACAGCTTCCGCGCGTTTGCGTGCAGCCAGATGAAGCTCTACTACACGCCCGAGATCATCCGCCGCTTTGTGGCCGGCATGGCCGCCTCCAAGCTGCTGATCCTGGAGGGCATCTCGGGTACCGGTAAGACGTCGCTGCCCTACAGCTTTAGCCGCTACTTGGACAACCCCGCGACCATCGTTTCGGTGCAGCCGAGCTTCCGCGACCGCACCGAGGTGCTGGGCTACTTCAACGAGTTTTCCAAGCGCTTTAACGAGACCGAGTTCCTCCGCGCCGTGTATGAGGCGGGCCTTCGCCAGGACCCGTCCATGATCGTGCTCGACGAGATGAACCTCGCCCGCGTGGAGTACTACTTTGCCGAGATCCTGTCGGTGCTCGAGATGCCCAGCCACGACGAATGGGTGCTCGACCTGGTGCCCACCCAGTGGGCCGCCGACCCCAAGGCCCTGCACGACGGCAAGCTCACCATTCCCGACAGCCTGTGGTTTATCGGCACGGCCAACAACGACGACTCCACCTTTACCATCACGGACAAGGTGTACGACCGCGCAATCCCCATCGAGCTCAACGAGCGCGCCGACGCGTTTGAGTGCGAGCCGCACGAGCGCGTGCACGTGACGGCCGATCACCTGCAGTATCTATTCCAAAAGGCCAAGGTCGAGTATGTGATCGACGAGGAGCTGCTCCAGAAGATGCACAAGCTGGACCAGTACCTGCAGACCCGCTTTAAGCTGGCCTTTGGTAACCGTATCATCAAGCAGATGTACGACTTCATCCCCGTGTACGTGGCGTGCGGCGGCACCGAGCTGGGCGGCATGGACTACATCATCGCCCGCAAGGTGCTCAAGAAGTTTGAGTCCATGAACGTGAGCTTTGTGCGCGACGAGATGAAGGGCCTGATCGAGTACATCGAGAAGACCTTTGGCGAGGGCGGCCTGCCCGATTCCGTCATGTACTTGCAGCGGATCCAGAACTTCTACTAATGCTGTAAGTGCGGGGCGGCGTGATGTCGCCTCGCCCCTTTCCGATCGATCCAATCTATGGAGTAACCCATGTCCGAGACCATTCAGGACCTCTATACCAGCTTCTCCGAGCAGATGGAGCCCATCCAGGAGGACAGCCGCTACTTCCGCTATCTGTTTGAGATGGCGCAGGCCTCGGGCACCACGATCGAACAGCAGCGCGAGGAGCTCGTCAAGGTGGTGGACGAGGAATGGATCAGCATGATCGAGGACTCGCTCGACGCCATCAACACCATCATCGAAAAGCCGCGCCGCTTTATCACCACCGAGGAAGAGGTGGTGCCGGTCTCGCTCGCCAAAAAGATCAGCGCCGACAGCGTTCGCCATCTGAGCCAAAACACGCAGTTTTTGGCGCCGAGCGACGACGGCGGAGTTCACCCCACGCGCATCCTCAATGTCAATACCGTTGAGACCTACGACCTGTACGAGAACCGCTTTATCTACCACTTGATTCAGCGCCTGCTGACGTTTGTGGACAAGCGCACCGACGTGATCTTTTGGTCGACGGGCAACGAGATCCGCAACCGCTTTAAGATGCACAGCAAGATCGACGACGCGTACGAAGAGATCGAGTACAACGTCGAGATGACGGTCAAAAACCGCCAGAGCTTTGCCGAGAACGACGCCGACAACATGGACGTCTTTATGCGCATCGACCGCGTGCGTCGCCTGGTCATGGCGCTGCGCGGCGCGTCGTTCTGCCAGATCATGAACGGCTGCAGTGCGGTTCGCAGCCCCATCCAGCGCACCAACCTCATCATGAAGGACCCCAACTACCGCAAGTGCTACCAGCTGTGGCAGTTTATGGAGCGCTACGACAAGGTGGGCTACAACATCGATGTGCAGCAGCAGGCGCTGGCGTTCGATGACGAGTACATGGTGCAGATGTACACCAACCTCATTAACAACTACGCCGTCTTTAAGAGCCTGACCGACGATGAGCGCAACCTGCAGGAGCTCGAGAACGTGCAACACGCACCGGTGGCGCCCAAGTTTATTAAGGAGATTAAGGAGGTGCAGGTTGATAGCCCCGACCTGCCCGACGTTGAGGTCCGTCGCGTGTTTGTGGAGGAGGTCACGCAGGCCCAGCTCGATGCCGAGCAGGCGCTGGCCGAGGCGCGCGAGCAGATCGAGGAGCTGCAGGGCCAGGTGAAATCCTGGAAGGTGCAGGCGCACGCGTTGACCGACGAGCGCGACGACCTGGCCGACGAACTGGACGAGGCCAAGACGCGCGAGCTGGCGTTGACGCAGCGCGCTCAGATGGCCGAGGCGGATGCCGAGGAACTGCGCGGCTCGCTGGAGGATGTCGAGGCGGGCAAGAAAGCTGCCGAGGCCGACGCTGTCGAGGCGCGTGAGACTGCGGCGGCGCAGCTGGCGCAGACGCGTGCCGAGGCAGATGCCGAGGTCGCGGCCGCTCGTGCCGACGCGGACGCCAAGGTTGCTGCCGCCGAGCAGGCAGCCTCCGAGCAGGTCGCGCAGGTCGAGAGTGACGCCGCTGCGGCCCTGGCTGCCAAGGTGGCCGCCGATGCCGCTGAGCTGCAGGCCGCCAAGGACGCAGCCGCGGCCGAGCTTGCCGGCGTGCGCGAGACGTGCGCCAAGGAAGTTGCCGAGCTGCATGCCAAGCTGGACGCCGCTCAGCTGCAGATTGAGGAAGCGCAGCTGACGGCCGAGCGCGATGCTCGCGCCGCGCAGGAGGCGGCCGACGCCTCGGCAGCCGCAGCGGAGCAGGCGCTCGCCGACACCGTTGCCGCGGCTGAGGCGAAGGTCTCCGCCGCCCAGCAGGCCGCCGATGCCGCAATCGATGCTGCCCGTGCGGCCGCCGACTCTGCCGTTGAGCAGGCTGCGGTGGATGCCAACGAAAAGGTCGCCGCCGCTGCCGCCGAGCGCGACACCGCCACGCGTGCCGCCGAGGAGACCCGTGCCGACGCCGATGCACGCATTGCCGCGGCCGAGCTCGAGGCGGGGGAGCGCATCGAGCAGGAGGTCGCCGCCGTCCGTGCCGCTTGCGAGCGCGAGGTCGAAGCTGCTCGCGCGGAGATGCAGCAGCGCCTGGACGCGCTGGCGCAAGAGCTGGAGCGGGCCGAGCGCAACCGTGAGCGTGCCGAGCGCCGCGCCGAGGGCAACAGCCTGTCGCGCTATCTGCTGGCCCGCTTGCGCGGCGAGGCTGGCGAGGGCGTGGCCACCGCGCCTGACGAGGATGGCGCTTCTGCGGCGGATGCCACCGAGGCCGAGGTCGCTGCCGACCCCGAGACTTCCGCAAAGGACGACGACAAGTGATGAAGCACGTGCTCCGCGTGATCAACGTGTTAGCGACCGTGGTGATCCTCGTCGCCTTTGTGGTGCTGCTGCGCACGGTGTTCACGCCCGCCGGCGAGATCCCCACCATCATGGGCTACGGCTTTATGCGTACGCTGACCGGCTCGATGGAGCCGGCGATTCCCGTGCACTCGTTTATCGTCGTCGATACCGACAACAGCCAGGCCTACCAGGTGGGCGATATCATCACCTTCCATTCGTCCGATGACGTGCTGGAGGGTTCGCTCAACACGCACCGCATCGTATCCGTGGAGGCCGCGTCCGACGGTTCGCCGGTCTACCACACCAAGGGTGACGCCAATCCGGTCGAGGACGCCGCACCCGTGCCCGCCGCCGATGTTGTGGGCCGCGTGGTCTTTGTCTCGGCAGGCCTGGGCGTTGTGGTGTCGCTGCTCACCAATCCGCTGCTGTTCTTTCCGCTTATCGTGGTGCCGCTGATCGTGCTGCTGCTGCTCGAGATTCGCCATATGGTCAAGACAACGCAAGAGGTGGCACGCGCCGAGGACGAGGCCGCCCTGCGCGCAGCCGTGGAGCAGATTCGCGAAAAACGTCGCCGCGAGCAGGAAGGCCGGGACAGTGTCAAGGACCCAGGCGATGACGATCGTGCCCAGGGGCGTGCGGAAGCCGACCCCGACGCCCTCGACGATTCCAACCACTCGGCATAGCTCATCCGCACCTTTCGTCCCTACAATAGGGACGCTCGTAGATGTTCCGATTCGCCCGCTTTTCCATACCAATATTCGTGCTACAGTTTGAGCGCTTTGTTGCCAATTGATTTCGGGGGAGTGGGATGGAACAGGAGCGCTCGGCGCAGCGTGCACGTGAAAGGGCTTCGGTACCGATGACGGCGGCGTCCGATTTTATCGTGCCCGAGGGCACCGACGAGCTCAGCCGTAGCACCCGCCGCGCCTGGCGCGAGCGCCTTAACGATGCGTCGTCGCGCAAGATGATCACGGGCGTCTTGGCTACGCTGGTGGGCGGTTCGTTTTGGGGCTTCTCGGGCACCAGCGCGAGCTTTCTGTTCGATACCTTCCACGTCGACACCTTGTGGCTTATGAGCGTGCGTCAGATTCTCGCCGGTCTACTCTTTATGGCCGTGGTTGTAACGCGCGACCGCGAGCGCCTGATTAAGCTCTGGACCACACCCGCCGACCGCAAACAGCTGCTGCTCTTTACCGCCTTTGGCCTGCTGTTCAACCAGTTTTGCTATCTTTCGGCCGTGCGCCTGACGAACGCCGGGACCGCGACGGTGCTCCAGTGCCTGCAGCTCGTTATCATCATGGGCTACACCTGCGTGATCGATCGCCGCATGCCGCGTACTCGCGAAGTCATCGGCATTGGCCTGGCTCTGGGTGGAACCTTTTTAATCGCCACCGGCGGCGACCCCACCAGCCTGAATATCTCGCCGCTTGGCCTGGCAGCAGGTCTTATGTGTGCGGTCAGCGCCGCGTGTATGGCGGTGATTCCCGCCAAGATTCTGCCCGAATACGGCAGCCCCATCGTCACGGGCTCGGCAATGCTCACGGCGGGCGTGGTCTCGTGCGTCTTCGTGCAGCCTTGGGCGCATATGCCGGCGCTCGATGCCGCCGGTATCGAGGCACTCGCGGTGTTCGTGGTTATCGGCTCGTTTTTTGCTTACATGCTCTATATGCAGGGCGTTAAGGACATCGGCTCGGTGCGTGCGAGCCTCATCGGAACTGTGGAGCCGGTTTCGGCGACCATCACCAGCGCCGTGATGCTGGGCACAGTGTTTTTGCCGACCGACCTTATCGGCTTTGCCATGATCATCGTGATGATGTTTCTCACGGTGTAGCTGGTGCCGCCGCCAAGACAGAAAAGGTGTTGTGCCGCATTTTCGCCAATTGATGTCCGTGTCTGGAGTTTAGCTGTCGATGCTCAAAATGCCATAAACTAGTAACGTTATGGACTTTTTCATTGCGACTCAATTGCGAGGATTTCTTTATGGCTGGTAATCACTTTAAGGGCAGCGATAGCGGCCGCCCTGCAGTTCCGCCGCGTCCGAACGGGGCTGGTAAGGCCGGCACGCCGGGCGGCGCTGGACAGGGCGGTCCCGGTAAGCGCGTGTCCCCGGGCGAGACGGCGATGTTTACCGCTCTGTACGAGCAGTCTCAAAAGGCAAAAAAGACCGGCCGTGCAAGAGGGAATGTCTTTGCGGGCGGTGCAACCTCCACGTCGCAGCCGAGCGGGGCTCCTTCGGTACCTGCGAACAACGCAGGTGCTGCCAACGTCGCGAATACCGCCGGCAACGTTAATGCCGGCAAGGCCGCCAACAATACTCCCTCTGCCGGTGGCGCGGGGCTTACGGGTAACCTTGGCACGATTTACACCGGCGCCTCCGAGACTGGCACGTTCGCCCGCCTGGATGATAGCGGTGCCGAGTTTGCGGGCTCGGGTTCCAAGGAAGATTATTACGATTTTGGCTTGAACTACGGTAGCGACGCTTCGTCGAGTTCGACCTCTGACGGTCTGGTCCGTCATCGCCATCGCAAGGGCGAGCGCAAAAAGCGTCACACCGGCGCCATTGTTGCCGCTGTGGTCGCGGTGCTTCTCGTTGCGCTTGGCGCAGGCGGCTTTATGCTGCTTAACTCGGCAAAGACCGTAAAGAGCGAAGCGAAGGAGGCTGTCGAGATCGTCGGTGGCCTTAAGGACAAGGTCACGTCGGGCGATTTTTCGACGCTGCCTGACGACGCGAAGAAGATCGATGAGCTCTGCGACAGCATGAAGGCGGAGACTTCGAGCCCGCTGTGGACGGCGGCTTCGTTTATCCCGGTGTATGGCAGCGATATCAATGCGGCCCGCACCATGATTGATGCCCTGTCCGATGTCTCGAGCAACGCGCTGGTTCCCATGGCCGACAACCTTTCGCAGGCCACGCCCGGCAAGTTGTTTCAGGACGGCATGATTAACGTGTCCGCGCTGCAGGCCGTTGCCGATTCGCTTTCCGATAGCTCCAAGGTGTTCAAGAGCGCCAACGAGAAGGTCCAGGGCATTGGCGATACTTATATTTCTCAGGTGACCGAGCTGGTCGATAAGGCCAAGGACGGCTTTGCCACCCTCAATGGCGCGGTTGACGCGGCGGAGAAGGTTGCCCCCGTCCTTCCCCAGATGCTCGGCGCCAACGGCCAGACGCGCAACTACCTTGTGTACGCCATGAACAACGTCGAGATTCGTGCTTGCGGCGGCTTTGGCGGTTCGCAGGGCCTGATTTCGGTCACTGACGGCCAGATGTCGATTGGCGAGTTTGTTCCCCGCATTGGACTCAGCGAGGATGAGGCAGTCGAGAGCGTCGACGAAGAGGATGAGGCGCTGTTCGGCAACCACAGTAACCTGTACAACTCGGGCAATACCTATTCGCCTGATTGGCCCCGCAACTCGCAGCGTGTCGCCGCGCTGTGGAAGTCCCAGTATGGACAGGACGTTGATGGCGTCATCGGTATCGACCCGGTGTTCCTGCAGTATCTGCTGGGCCTGGTCGGTAACGTGTCACTGCCCGATGGTACGGTCGTCGACGGTACCAACGCGGCGAAGGTTCTCATGCACGATGTGTATTGGAACTATCCGGTCGAGGAGTCGGACGGCATCTTTGCGGCTGTTGCCAGCGCTGCCTTCGACAAGATTCTTGGCGGTATCGGCGATGTCGATGTTACGAAGCTTGTCGGCGCCGTTGAGCGCGGTGCCGAAGAGGGCCGTCTGATTGCTTGGATGAGAAACGATGATGAGCAGAATGCCATCAAAGAGACGGGCATTGACGCTTCGCTGCCCGATCCGGATGATCCGAGTGCCGATCCCGTTGCCGGCGTTTACTTTAACAACCTGAGCTTCTCCAAGCTCGACTGGTACCTGAACGCCGACACACAGATTGGCCAGGGCGTGAAGAACGGCGACGGCACGTGCTCCTATCGCATCACCGTTACCCTGACGAACATCATGACGCAGGAGGAGGCCGGCAAGCTGCCCGACTACGTCGCGGCGAGCGCGCCCGATGCCGCGCGCGACGACGAGCGTCTGAATGTCTCACTGTTTGCCCCGACGGGCGGCAACATCAGTGACCTTACGGTTGAGGGCACCCAGTTTGGTCTTGGCGCCGCTACGTGGCATGGAATCCCCTTCTATTCGGGCACCGTTGACCTGCATGCTGGCGAGACGACGACGATCACGTATACGCTGACCACGTCGGCCGAGGCGGGGGACAAGCCGCTTACGCTGCGTCAGACTCCTACATGCCAGGCGGCTCGCGACGGCGCGTCGGCGTAGGGTTTTTCTGGTAGCGCAGATAATCGAGTACCATTTTGGGGCGGACAGGCAATCTGTTCGCCCCTATTTTGTAAGGAGAGCGCATGAAGTACTTTGGCACCGACGGCTTTCGCGGTGAGGCCAACGTTGGGCTGACGGTAGAGCACGCTTATAAGATTGGCCGTTTTGTGGGCTGGTATTACGGCGCCAACCGCGAGCGCAAGGCGCGCGTGATCGTGGGCAAGGACACCCGTCGCTCGAGCTATATGTTCGAGGCGGCGCTGGTGAGCGGCCTGGTCGCGAGCGGTGTGGACGCCTATATGCTGCACGTGATCCCCACGCCGGGCGTGGCGCATCAGACCGTGGAGGGCTGCTTCGATTGCGGCATCATGATCAGTGCGAGCCACAACCCGTTTTGCGATAACGGCATTAAGCTCGTCAACAGCGACGGCTTTAAGATGGACGAGGACGTACTGGAGCTCATCGAGGACTACATCGATGGCAAGAGCGAGGTACCGCTGGCAACGGGCAACCACATTGGCGCCACGGTGGACTACATGCAGGGTCGCAACCGCTATATTGCCTCGCTCATCGCCAGCGCGAACTTTTCGCTGCAGGGCGTCAAGATCGGTATTGACTGCGCCAACGGCTCGGCTTCCTCGGTGGCCAAGCCGGTGTTCGACGCACTGGGTGCCGACGTGCGCGTGATCAACGCCGCGCCCGATGGCTTTAACATCAACGTCGACTGCGGCTCCACGCATATGGAGCGCCTGCAGCGCCACGTGGTGGAGCAGGGGCTGGACGTGGGCTTTGCCTACGACGGCGATGCCGACCGCTGCCTGGCCGTGGATGAGCGCGGTCGCGTGGTAGACGGCGACCAGATCCTGTACGTGTGCGGCGTGTATCTGAACAAGCACGGGCGACTCTCGGGCGGTACCGTGGTGCCGACGATTGCCAGCAACTTTGGCCTGGTCAAGTCGCTGGAGCTTGCCGGTCTGAGCGCCGTGACCAGCGGCGTGGGCGACCGTCACGTGTATGCCAAGATGCGCGAGGGCGGCTACAGCCTGGGTGGCGAGCAGACGGGCCATACGATCTTTGGCGATATCGAGCGCACGGGCGACGGCATTATGACCTCGCTGCGCGTGATGGAAGTGATTCGTGCCGAGCGCGAGACGCTCTCGCAGCTCACGGCTCCGTGCAAGCTGCTGCCGCAGGCGCAGGTGGCCGTGCACGTGGCGGACAAGGACGCCGCGCTCGAGAACATGGGCGTGCAGAATGCCATCGCCGAGGCCGAGGCCGCGCTGGCAGGCGAGGGCCGCGTACTGGTGCGCAAGAGCGGAACCGAGTCGGTGATCCGCGTTTTGGCCGAAGCCCCCGACCAAGCCGCCGCCGACGCCGCCATGAAGCGCATCGCCAACGCGCTCGAGGCTCTGTAGTTACGCGGTTTTACCAAACCGCGTAACTGCTCGACGCTGCAAACGACCCCAAGCGGCAATCTGACGTTCAATTTCAAGGGCGCGACCAGAAGGTCAGCGCCCTTTCATTTCACGTCACCTTGCTCGCTTGGGGTCGTTTTCGCTGACGTTGCCAAGACACTAGCGTCAACGAACTAGTCATTGGGTACCTAGTTATTGGGTGAAAAAAGGGGACGCTGCGGATTGGTTCCGCGGCGTCCCCTTTGCGTTGGCGTGTCGGTTATGCCTTACAGCTCGTACAGCGTGGTGAACTTGTCCTGCAGGTAGCTGCAGTAGTAGCGGGCATCGAACGCCATGCCGCAGGCGCCCTTGATGAGCTCCGGCGCGTCCTTGGCGCGGCCCCACTGCCAAATGTGCTCGCCCAGCCAGGCGCGGACAGGTGTCAGGTCGCCGCTCGCGCAGGCGCCGTTGAGGTCGACACCGTCGCGGCACATGGCCGGCACAAACATGGCGTCGTAGGCGCTGCCCAGCGCATAGGTGGGGAAGTAGCCAAACGAACCGCCGCTCCAGTGCGTATCCTGCAGGCAGCCGCGCGTGTCGTCGGGAACGGGAATGCCCAGGTACTCATCCATGAAGCGATTCCAAAGCGCGGGGATATCCTTGGCTGTGGCCTCGCCGGCAAACAGCATGCGCTCGATCTCGTAGCGCACCATAACGTGCAGCGGATAGGTGAGCTCGTCGGCCTCGGTGCGGATCAGCGAAGGCTGCGCGATGTTCACGGCGTGGTAGAGCGTGTCCTCGTCGACGTCGCCGTAGACCTCGGGCGCGTGGCGGCGCAGCACCTCGAGCAGCGGTCCCATAAAGGCACGGCTGCGGCCCACGGTGTTCTCAAAGAAGCGGCTCTGGCTCTCGTGGATGCCCATGGAAGTGCCGCCCTCCAGGCAGGTGCGCGCATAGGCAGGATTGACGCCCAGCTCGTACATGGCGTGTCCCGCCTCGTGGATGATGCTGTAGACGTTAGAGATACAGTCGTCCTCGTAGATGTGCGTCGCGATGCGCGCGTCGCCCACGGCAAAGCCCTCGCTAAACGGGTGCTCGGTAAAGGCAAGTGTGGTGTCGTCCAGGTCCAGGCCGACGAGCTTCATGAGGTCGAAGCTCATGGCGCGCTGGGCGGCCTCGGGTACGCGGGCGTGCAAAAAGTCGGCATCAGGCTGCTGGCCGCGCTCGCCGATGGCGTGCACGATCGGCACGACCGTGGCCTTGACCTCGTCGCAAAACGCGTCGAAGCTCTTTGCGGAAAGCCCGCGCTCGTACTGGTCGAGCCAAACATCGTACGGGTCGCGCTTGGGATCCATGAGCTCGGCCTGATATTTGAGCTTGTCGACGATCTTGTCCACATAGGGCTCAAAGCTCGCCCAGTCATTGGCCGTCTTGGCCTTGTGCCACACGGCGTCTGCCTCGCAGGTGAGCCTGGTCCAGGCCTCGGCCTCCTCGGTGGGGATGGCGCTGGCCTCGCACTGGTCGCGGCTGAGCACGCGGATCTCGTCGAGCAGCTGCGGGTCGTCTACATGTCCGCCTGCAACCGTCTCGCGCGCTAACGAGCGTACGAGTTCAACGGACTTCTCGCTGGTCAGCAGCTTGTGATGCTCGCCGGCAAGCGTGCCCATGGCGTCGACACGGGCGGCAGCGCCGTTGGCAGGAGCAATCGTCGCTCCATCGAACTCGGCAATCTTGAGCAGGTACTCGCGAGTCCACAGCTTGCCCTCGAGTTTGCGGAACTTTTTGACGGCCTTGTCGACTTTAGCAGCCTTGACGCCCTTGGCAGCCTTTGCCACGGCGGCCTTGGCCTTCTTATCGAGTTTCTTTCCCATACCGTATCCTTAATCTCGCAGGCCGAGCGCCGCAGGCGGGTGCGCGGCCAGTTTGCACAGCTACCTGCCTTGTACCCAGCGCGAACAAAACGGAACGCGGCGATGCGCTCGCGAAATGTGTTATCCTATAGCCCAATGCGTTGACGGAGAGGGTTTTGCCCGCCGCGTCGCCGGCAAGAGAGGGAAGGTCATGGGCTGCAAGCCTTCCTGCGGTGACAAGGGCCAAGCGTTCACTCCCGAGCAGCGACCTCAACGGACGCGCGGCCAGTGGCGGCGAAGCCTCAGTAGGGAAGCCGTGAGCCTCGCGACAAGGGGCACAGAGTGGGCGCGGCGGGCTAGACATCCGCCGGGTCAAACAAGGTGGTACCGCGGAATTCAACCGTCCTTGGGCAATGCACATGCCCGAGGGCGGTTTTTTGTTACCGAACCGGGCCGCGTTTTCGCAGCGCCAAGCGGCATCGGTCGTCCCGGCAAGCGAATGCGCGAGAGACGAAAGGGAAGACATGAGTCTGATTGATGATCTGGTCAAACTCGAGGAAGAGGCCAAGGAGCTCGTCGAGAGCGCCGAGGACGCCGAGAAGCTCGAGGCCGCGCGCGTTGCACTGCTCGGCCGCAAGGGCCGCATCACCGGCCTGATGCGCATGATGGGCAAGCTCGCCCCCGAGGATCGCCCCGTCATGGGCAAGCGCGCCAACGAGATGCGCCAGCTGATCGAGGGCATGCTCGACGAGCGCTCTACCGAGATGAAGGCCGCCGCCCTCAAGCACGCGCTCGAGCACGATGCCGTCGACATCACGCTGCCGGGCGTCCGTCCGCAGATCGGTCACCAGCACCTGATCAAGCAGATCATCGAGGAGGCCGAGGACATCTTCTGCGGCATCGGCTATACCGTCGAGTCCGGCCCCATGGTCGATACCTCCTACTACAACTTTACCGCGCTCAACGCGCCCATGGATCACCCGAGCCGCTCGGCCCGCGACACGTTCTACGTGGTCGACAACAACCCCGGCAGCGTCGCGCACCCCGAGGCTCACGCCCACGGTGAGTCCGACGTGCTGCTGCGTACCCAGACCTCGGGCGTGCAGATCCACACCATGGAGTCGCAAAAGCCGCCCATCTACATGATCTGTCCGGGCACCGTTTACCGTCCCGACACAGCCGATGCCTGCCATCTGCCGCAGTTCAACCAGATCGAGGGCCTGGTCGTCGACGAGGGCATCACCTTCGGCGACCTGAAGGGCACGCTCGACTACTTTGTTAAGTGCATGTTTGGCGAGGACCGCAAGACGCGCTACCGCCCGCACTTCTTCCCCTTCACCGAGCCTTCCTGCGAGGTGGACGTGAGCTGCCACGTGTGCGGCGGTAAGGGCTGCAACTTCTGCAAGCACAGCGGCTGGATCGAGATCCTGGGCTGCGGCATGGTCGACCCCAACGTCCTCATCAACTGCGGCATCGACCCCGAGAAGTACACCGGCTTCGCCTTTGGCATTGGCGCCGAGCGCGTCGCGGCCCTGCGCTACGACCTGCCCGACCTCAGAACTCTCATGACGGGCGATATGCGCTTCCTGAACCAATTTTAGGCTTGTCCAGGCACCCCATCTTGGCGTTCAAACCGTCGCTCGCGTACCTTTAGTACGCTTCGCTCCTCTTTCACGCCAACCTGGGGCACCTGGACAACCCTAAGGCGAACGTCTTCATTTGATATTTCCTCCCTATGCGGAGATTAAGAACTAGGAGAGCTACATGCGCGTTTCTTACGACTGGCTCAAGACCATGATCGATATTCCGGAGGATCCCAAGACCCTTTCGGACGAATATATCCGTACCGGCACCGAGGTCGAGGCGATCGATACCGTGGGCGAGTCCTTCGACCACGTGGTGACCGCCCAGGTGCTCACCAAGACCCCGCACCCCGATAGCGACCACATGTATGTGTGCTCGGTCGACGTGGGTGACAAGAACCTCGACGCCGACGGCAACCCCGCCCCGCTGCAGATTGTCTGCGGCGCGCAGAACTTTGAGGCCGGCGACCACATCGTCACGGCCATGATCGGCGCCGAGCTGCCCGGCGACATCAAGATCAAGAAGAGCAAGCTTCGCGGCGTCGTGTCCATGGGCATGAACTGCTCCGCGCGCGAGCTCGGCTTGGGCGGCGACCACTCCGGCATCATGATCCTGCCCGAGGATACGCCCTGCGGCATGCCGTTTGCCGAGTACGTGGGCTCGAGCGACACCGTGCTCGACTGCGAGATCACGCCCAACCGTCCCGACTGCCTGTCCATGATCGGCATGGCCCGCGAGACCGGTGCCATCTTCGATCGCGATTTCCACGTTGATCTGCCCGCCATCAAGGCGGAGACTGGCCGCGCGACCGACGACGAGCTTTCCGTCGAGATTGCCGACGAGGGCCTGTGCGACCGCTATGTCGCCCGCATCGTGCGCAACGTGAAGGTTGGCCCGTCGCCCGACTGGATGGTCAAGCGCCTTAACGCCCTGGGCGTGCGCCCGCACAACAATATCGTCGACATCACCAACTATGTGATGATGCTCACCGGTCAGCCGCTGCACGCCTTTGACCTGTCCACCTTTGCCGAGCGCGAGGGCAGGCGTCGCGTGGTGGTTCGCGCTGCCCAGCAGGACGAGAAGTTTACGACCCTCGACGGCGAGGAGCGCACGCTCGACGCCGGCATGGGCCTCATCACCGACGGCGAGTGCCCCGTGGCGTTGGCCGGCGTTATGGGCGGCATGGATTCCGAGATCGAGGACGACACCGTCGACGTGATGGTCGAGAGCGCCTGCTTCAACGCCGGTCGCACCTCGCACACCAGCCGTGACCTGTCGCTGATCTCCGACGCCTCCATTCGCTTTGAGCGCCAGGTCGACGAGACCGGCTGCGTGGATGTCGCCAACGTCACGTGCGCGCTCATCGAGGAGATCGCCGGCGGCGAGGTTGCTCCCGGCTACATCGACGTGTTCCCCGCGCCCAAGACCATCGACAGCATTAAGCTGCGCCTGGCCCGCGTGCACGCCATCTGCGGTGCTGACATCGAGCCCGACTTTATCGAGCGCTCGCTCACCCGCCTGGGCTGCGCCGTCGAGTGCGACGGCGAGGACTTTATGGTCACTCCGCCGAGCTTCCGCCCCGACCTGCCGCGCGAGATCGATCTGATCGAGGAGGTTCTGCGCCTGTGGGGCATGGGCCGCGTGACGGCGACCATCCCGGCTGCCAAGAACCACATCGGCGGCCTGACCCGCGAGCAGAAGCTCACCCGCAAGGTCGGCGAGATCTTGCGCGCCTGCGGCCTCAACGAGACCACGACCTTTGGCTTTGCCGCCCCGGGCGACCTGGAGAAGATCGGCATGTCCACCGAGGGCCGCGGCTGCCCCGTGGTGCTCATGAACCCGCTGGTAGCCGAGCAGACCGAGATGCGTCGTTCGCTGCTGCCGGGCCTGTTGCAATCCGTGGCCTATAACGAGGCCCACGGCACGCCCAACGTGCACCTGTACGAGGTCGGCAGCCTGTTCCACGGTCGCGAGAACGCCAGCCTGCCCAAGGAGACCAAGTCCGTGGCGGGTGTGCTCTCGGGCCAGTGGAGCGAGCAGTCCTGGAACATGAAGTACCGCAAGCTGCGCTTCTTCTTTGGCAAGGGTATTGTCGAGGAGCTGCTCGCCCAGCTGCGCATCGAGAAGGTTCGCTTCCGTCCCGTCGAGGGCGAGGGCTATGCCTTCCTGCAGCCGGGTCGTGCTGCCGAGGTGCTCTCGGGCGGTACCGTGCTGGGCTGGGTTGGCGAGATCCACCCCGAGGCACGCGAGGCTATGGGCATTGACGAGGTCGTCGTTGCCTTTGAGCTCGATCTGGACAAGCTGATCAAGGGCGCCCGCAACCAGGAGAACTACCGTGAGTTCTCGCAGTACCCGGCCGTTGAGCACGACCTCGCTATCGTGGTCGACAACACTGTGACCTGCGAGGATCTTGAGCGTCGTATTACGAGTGCCGGAGGCAAGCTGCTCGAGGGCGTGCGCCTGTTCGACGTCTACCGCGATCCCATCCGCATCGGTGCGGGCAAGAAGTCCATGGCCTTCGCGCTTACGTATCGCTCCGACGACCACACGCTCACCAGCGAAGAGGTCGAGAAGGCGCACCAGAAGATCGTCACCAAGGTGTGCAAGGGTGTGAACGGCGAGGTCCGCGGCTAGGACTTGCGCTGGGAGCGTAGGGCCTGATGGCGGTTGCTGTGGGCTCTGCGTGACCGCGGTGTTCGGAAAAGGCATCGCTGAGCCTGCATATATGACACACGCATTACATAACGGCGTGCTGCTTTGTCGGCAGCGCGCCGTTTTGCTATGATAGCCCGCGGCGTGTTACGAATCTGGCAATGCGTAACACTGGCAAGGTGATTCAAGCGGCGTTGCAATTCTGTGCGCCGACAACCGGGAGGCGTATATGCACATTCCAGACAACTACCTGTCCCCGCAGACCGATGCCGTCATGGCGGTGGCGATGGTGCCCGTATGGGTCCACTGCATCAAAAAGGTGCGCGCCACGCTCGATCGCGAGCATATGGCGTTCTTGGGCATTTGCGCCGCGTTCTCCTTCGTGCTCATGATGTTCAACGTGCCGCTGCCCGGTGGCACCACTGGTCACGCTGTTGGCGGCGCGCTCATCGCGTTGCTGCTGGGCCCCGAGGCTGCGGCTATCGCTGTCTCGGTCGCGCTGGCGCTGCAGGCGCTGCTGTTTGGAGACGGCGGCGTTCTGTCGTTTGGCGCCAACTGCTTTAACATGGCCTTTGTGCTGCCGTTTGTCGCTGCTATCGTGTTCCGTGCGCTCAACAGCCGTCTGCACGACAAGAGCTGGGGCACCTCAGTTTCTGCCATCGTAAGCGGCTGGGTCGGCCTGTGCCTGGCGGCCCTGTGCGCGGCAATCGAGTTTGGTATTCAGCCGATGCTCTTTACCAATGCTTCGGGCGCGCCGCTGTACTGCCCCTTCCCGCTGTCCGTGGCTATTCCGGCCATGTTGATCCCGCATATGCTGGTTGCCGGCGTGATCGAGGGCGTGGCGACGGCCGCGATCTACGGTTTCATTAAGAAGACGGCGCCGAGCATCATTGTCGGGCCCGAGGCCGTCGATGGCCAACTTGCTGCCGAGGGCGTTGCCGCCAAGAAGACCTCGCTGGTCCCCACGCTCATCCTGGTTGCCGTGCTTGTCGTAGCAACACCGCTGGGCCTGCTGGCCACGGGTGACGCCTGGGGTGAGTGGGACGCCGAGGGCGCCGCGACCGCCGTTCAAGAGGCTGGCGATGACAGCCTGCAGGCTTCGGTCGGTCTCGATACCCCGACCTTTGCCGATGCCCTGCCCACGGGCGATTATCTGCAGGCCTATTCCGAGGAGCAAGGCCTTGGCTTTGCCGGCCAGGCTACCATGTATATCCTTTCGGGCGTGATTGGCGTGGCGGTGCTCACCATCGCATTCCGTCTGATCTCGCTGACGGTCAAGGAAAGCGGTGCTCATGGCAATAGCCGAGCTGCCTAGCTGGCTTGCGGTCGAGCAGCGTTACGAGCCCGCGGGGGCTCGGCATCGTGTGATGCAAAAGAACGTCCTGCACCTGGCGAGCCTGCTTGAGCGGGTTCGCCTGGGTGGAGGCGCGCACGAGGGCGGGTCGATGGTCGACCGCGCCCTTTCTTGCGTTTCGGCTCCGGTGCGCCTGGTGGGGATGTTCGTCTGCGTCCTGTGCGTGTGTCTGACGCAGAGCCCGCTGTACCTGATGCTGATGGCGGCTATCGCGCTGGTGTTGGTCGCGGTGCGCCCCGCTCGCGGGCTGCGTGCGACCTTTGTACCGGCGCTCGGCGCCACGGGGCTTGCGGTGGTTCTGGCACTGCCTGCCCTGCTGCTGGGCGCGTCTGCCGCGGGCGCCATGCTCAAGATCGCGCTCAAGACGTTCATTAATGTGTCGCTGGTGCTGGGTGTTTCGTGGACGCTTACCTGGAGCCGCATGTCGGCGGCGCTCAAAATGCTGCACCTGCCCGACGAGGTCATCTTTACGTTTGATATGGCGCTCAAGCATATTGAGGTGCTGGGACGCACAGCGCACGATCTGTGCGAATCGGTCATGCTGCGTAGCGTCGGTTCCGCGCCTGCGGGTTTTTCGCGCACCGACTCGCTGGCGGGTATCATGGGCATGACGTTTATCAAGGCGATGGAATGCAGCCGCGCGATGGACGAGGCCATGCTGTGCCGCGGCTTCGCCGGCGTGTATCCGGCGCCTGCACCGAGCGGCTTTGGCTGGCGCGATGCGGTTTATGCGGCCGTTGTGGCGTTGTTCGCCGTGTTGTGCGCGGTGTTGTAGTGCGGACGGTCGAACCGTCGATGTGAGTAGGGAAGGGCAACGTTTTGGCAAACGATACGAATAACGCGATGGTTGCGAGCGGTGCTGCCGGCGTTGAGACCACGCCGCTCATCGAGTTTCGCGACGTGGCGTTTTCCTATGCGGGCCATACGGTGGTCGACGGCGTTTCGCTGCAGGTGAACCGTGGGGAGCTCGTTGCCCTGCTAGGTCCCAACGGCTGCGGCAAGACGACAATCATGCGTCTTATTAACGGCCTTGAGCTTGCGGACGCGGGTGCGTACCTGTTCGACGGGCATACGGTCGATTCGGCATATCTCAAGGATTCCGCGACGGCCCAGCGGTTCCATCAGCGCGTGGGCTTTGTGTTCCAAAACGCCGATGCGCAGCTCTTTTGCGCTACGGTGGGCGAGGAAGTCGCGTTTGGCCCGGCTCAAATGGGGCTGCCGACAGACGAGCTCGAGCGCCGCGTCCGCGATGCCATGAAGCTGTTCCAGGTTGCCGATCTGGTCGATGCCTCGCCCTATCAGCTCTCGGGCGGGCAAAAGAAGCGCGTTGCGCTGGCTGCGGTGGTGTCGATGAACCCGGATATCCTGGTTCTCGACGAGCCTACCAATGGGCTCGACGAGGATTCATGCGACATCGTGGTTAACTTCTTGCTGGCTTACGTCGCGGCGGGCAAGACGGTCTTGATGAGCACACATCACCAGGATTTGGTGCGACGCCTGGGTGCCCGTGCAATCTATATCGATCGATATCACCATGTGGTCGAGGCGCCTTCGCCGTCGTATGGGACCGAAAGCGGTGCTACGGACTAGTTGCTGCGTAGAGCGTGCGTAGCCGCCCGCGCGGCTTTGCCGTGATGGTATAGTTATCCAGGTTTTTATGGGGGTGGCTATGCCAAGCTGGAACATTCATATCGCTCAGACGGAGCGTTTGCTGGAGCGCACCGGTGCGCTTGCCAATAGCGTGCGCGACCGCAATGCCTTTTTGTTTGGCTGCGTGGTTCCGGATATCTTCGTGGGCTATATGGTCCCTGGCATCGCCGATCCCATCCCGTACCGCATTACGCACTTTGCAAAGCCCGAGCCTATCCCTAAGCCGCGCGAGCACGAGTTCTGGGATACCTATGTGGCGCCGCTGCTCAAAGGGGCGCCTGTTGGTACGCCGGCTGCCGCGACCTCGATCGCCGAGGAGCGCGAGCGACTCAATCGGGTGCATTATCCCCAGCGCTACAAGGATGCCGAGCCGGTTGCCGGTCCCAGCGCCTGTGAGTTCTCGCTTGCGTCCGAAGATGTGGCGCAGTCACTGCTCGATTTAACGCTGGGCGTCTGGTCGCATCTGGTGGCCGACACGGTATGGAACACGCGTGTGAACCAGTATCTGGAAGCACACGGCGGCAAGCCGTGCGAGGAGTTCCGCATTAAAAAGCAAGGCGACTTTGACTGGTTTGGCAAGACGCTGGGCATTGTTTCCATCCCGCGTGCGACCGATCGCCTGTATACCGCTGCGACGCGTTTTGGGCAGTATCCCATCCATAAGGAGTATGTGCTCAAGACCATCGGCGTCATGCACGAGATTGTACGCGAAAACCCCGGCGAGCCCGATCATCCGCCGTATCGCCTGCTAACTGAGGAGTTTTTCGATGCAACGTTTACCGAGGTCATCGAGCTGACCGAGGTGGGCTTTGCGACTCGCGTTGCCTCTTCTGACGTTCCCGCAGTCCCCCTGATCGCTAGCTGCTAGCCGGCCGGCTTGACGGCGAACAGCTCATCCCAATCGACCAATAGCTCCCGCCGCAGGGCATCTTCGGTGGTGCGTTCCTGATCGGTCTTTGGGATGTAGGGGAGCCCTGCCTTTTTATGGATGAGTTCGGCGATGTTGTTAAAGCTCTTCGTGTCTTTGATTTGCTCATAGGTTATCTGGATAACGTCATAGCCCATGCTTGTGAGGGCGGTGGTGCGCTCGGCATCGGAGAGACTTGCGGCTTCGCCATCGTGGGCGGAGCGGCCTTGGCATTCCAGGATGACGCCCATGCTGTCGGTGTTGCTCTCGATGAGGATATCGGCGTAGCAGCAGGTTTTGTCATACAGTGAGCGCGCGGCGTCGCTGAGTGGGATGCGCACGTTGTTTGCGATGTTGATACCCATGCCGCCCTCGTTGCGGGGGAGCGAGACAAGTATGGAGGTCTGTACTTCGAAGGGCGAGGCGGTCTGCCCCGTCATGTGCTCGGCCGCCCAGCGCAGTTGTTTAACGCCGCGCAGGCCTGCAGCCTGCTTGGCGAACGCGGCGATATCCGCCGCGCTGAGGAGCGGCGGGCGCTTCCACAAATTGGTGTCATTGCCCTTGGTGTCGACAACACGCTCCCAACCGCAGTTGGGTGGAATGAGCTTAAGCGAAATGGCTTCATCGAGTTGTTGTTGCGTTCGCTCGCAGGGCTTAAACACTGCAAAGGAGCCGCACATCTCGTGGCAAGCCATGAGTAACTGGTTGCGTGAGACCTGCGTAGCAAGGCTGAGCAGCGTAAACTCGGGCGACGTGACATCAAATCCATGTTCAGTTTGCCTAAACGACCCGGGAGGCGGCTCTTGGGTCAGGAGGTGCGATTTAAACAGGCTTCGCGACCCGGATTGTGCTCGAGTGAATACAAGCCTGTGAAGCGGTGCATGAAGCAGGTCTTTTACAACTGCATGACTTCCGAGGCCGCAACATCTGCGATCCATATTGCCAAGGCTAATGGCGGGGTAAAGCCCTAATACCTGCGGCGGGATACGGTGATAGTAAAAAGCGGATTGACCGCATAGCGTCAGGTCCATGATATCCTCCTGGTCGAAATGTGCTTTTGGACCGTGCGATGCCAGCGTCAATTCGGAAGTATGCGGCAAAATCTGAACCCTGTGAGCAGACCTGGCTTTTGATGCCAGTTTATCAGGCATTTTGTTGCGAAAAAACGGGGTGTGCTCGGAGGTCTCAGAATTTGCCGCATACTTCCGAAAACGCGGTCGATCTGGCTCTTGCTAAAACGATTTAGCAGCGTCAGGTAAGGTGTGGTTTCGCCATCGGGCGAACACTTTTAGCACTTGGGACTTTATTTTTGGGCCTCGAAAGGTGGATTTCGCGCTTTTGGTAAAGAAATGGGTGCGTGTTTTGCCGTGTGCCGGCATTGACACAGAAAAAGGGCCCGGAAGGCGAAGCCTTCCAGGCCCTTTGCAATGCAAACATGCTTGCAAGTACGATTTAGCGGACCTGAGCGACGTAAGCGACGTTGGTCGAGGAGACCTTGTCCTCGAGCTGGACGCTCATGCGGGGATCGCCGGCGGTGGCGACGGTCAGATCGCCGGCCTCGACGTAGCCGAGCTCCTTAGCGGTCTCGATCGCCTTGACGATCGTGCCGTTGACGGTGCCCTGGGTAATCTCGGCCTGATGCGGGATAACGCCCCAGTACATGATCATCTGCTGGACGGCCCACTCGTGGCGGGAGAACGCGCAGATCGGCATGTTGGGACGGAAGTGCGAGATCAAGCGAGCGGTACGACCGGTGGTCGTCGGCACGGTGATGCACTTGGCGCCAACGGTGGTGGCCATGTTCACAGCGGACATACCCACAACGTTGTTGACGACGCGGGTGCCGTGAGCGTCAGCCGGAACCTCGAGCGGAGCGTGGGCCGGGAGGTACTTCTCGGTCTCGAGAGCGATGCTGGCCTGCATCTTGACGGCCTCAACCGGGTACTTACCGGCAGCGGACTCGCCGGACAGCATGACGGCGTCGGTGCCGTCGTAGATGGCGTTAGCAACGTCGGCAACCTCGGCGCGCGTCGGGCGCGGGTTCTGCTGCATGGAGTCGAGCATCTGCGTAGCGGTGATAACGGGCTTGTAGGCCGCGTTGCACTTGGCGATGATCTCCTTCTGGATGTGCGGAACAAGCTCGGGCTTGATCTCGATGCCCAGGTCGCCACGGGCGACCATGATGCCGTCGGAAGCCTCGAGGATCTCGTCGAAGTTCTCGACGCCCAGGGCACACTCGATCTTCGGGAAGATCGTCACGTGCTCGCCACCGTTCTCGCGGCAAAGCTTGCGGATGCCGCGGACGGACTCGCCGTCACGGATGAAGGAAGCGGCGATGTAATCGATGTTCTCGGTCAGGCCAAAGAGGATGTCCTGACGATCGCGCTCGGTGATGGCGGGCAGCGAGATGTTGACGTTGGGCATGTTGACGCCCTTGCGCTCGCCGATCAGGCCGTCGTTCTTAACGACGCAGGTCATGTCCTGGCCGCTGACGGACTCGACCTCGAGGGCAACCAGGCCGTCATCGATCAGGATAAGGGAGCCCTTCTCGACCTCGGAGGGCAGAGCCAGGTAGTCGAGGGAGATGTGCTCAGAGGTGCCGTGGAAATCCTCGGACGTGGGCTGAGCGGTGACGACGATCTTGTCGCCGGTCTTGACGGCAACCTTCTTGCCGTCGACCAGAAGGCCGGTGCGGACCTCGGGGCCCTTGGTGTCGAGCAGGATGCCGACAGGCAGACCGAGCTCCTTGGAAATACGGCGGACGCGCTCGATGCGACCGTGGTGCTCGTCGTAGGAGCCGTGCGAGAAGTTAAAACGGGCGACGTTCATGCCCGCCTTGATCATCTCGCGGATGGTCTCGTCGCTATCGCAGGCGGGACCCATGGTGCATACAATCTTAGTGCGCTTGTACATTCAGACCTCCATCTGACATCGTCTTGCGCTGATAGATAAACCATAAGAAATAAAACCGAGATGATTATAACGAAATGCCGACCGAATACCCCAAAAAATCGACCGTATGCCGAAATGGAAGTTCATTTTTTGCGGGAAAAACGGTATATGAAAAATCTTTACCAACCACTCCAACCGCTGCTATCTGGGCGATATGTCAGTTTGGCGATGTGCCGAAGAAAAAACGTTTTACCAATGTTGAGCATCACACGGTCTGCACCGTTGCGTGCGGACCATATTTCCAAACCGATTGTTTTGGCTAGACGCGTCGCTTTGGGGTACCATAGCCCCACTATCAACTGCCGCTCAGCACGGCAGCCTTGATGAGCCCTTGCCCTTCTCCTGGGAATTATGATCGGGCATCAATCTGCTGAGTGGCCCGAATCCCAGGAGGGGACTCTATATGCAAAAGGAATACCTGTCCGCCGCGGCGGAGGTGCTCAGCGACCAAGGTGTCGATGAGAACCTCGGCCTGAGCAACGACGAGGCGTCTTCGCGCCTCGCCAAGACAGGCCCTAACAAGCTCGAGGAAGCTGAGAAGACGCCGCTGTGGAAGCGTTTCTTTGAACAGATGGCTGACCCTATGGTCATCATGCTGATCGTTGCCGCCGTCATCAGTGCGCTCACGGGCATGGTCAAGGGCGAGCCCGACTTTGCCGATGTTGCCATCATCATGTTCGTCGTTATCGTCAACTCGGTGCTGGGCGTGGTCCAGGAAGCCAAGAGCGAGGAGGCCCTCGAGGCCCTGCAGGAGATGAGTGCGGCGCAGTCCAAGGTGCTACGCGACGGCAAGCTCGTGCACCTGCCGAGCGCCGAGCTCGTGCCCGGTGACGTGATCATGCTCGAGGCGGGCGACTCCGTCCCGGCCGACTGCCGCGTGCTCGAGAGCGCCACGATGAAGATCGAGGAGGCCGCCCTTACCGGCGAGTCCGTGCCCGTCGAGAAGCATGCCAACGTGATCGAGCTCGCCGCCGGTACCGACGACGTGCCGCTCGGCGACCGCAAGAACATGTGCTACATGGGTTCCACCGTGGTATACGGCCGCGGCCGCGCCGTCGTGGTCGGCACCGGCATGAACACCGAGATGGGTAAGATCGCCGGCGCCCTGGCCGAGGCCAAGGAAGAGCTCACGCCGCTGCAGGTGAAGCTTGCCGAGCTCAGCCGCATCCTCACCATCATGGTTATCGTCATTTGCGTCGTCATTTTTGGCGTCGACATCATCCGCCACGGCGTGGGCAACGTTCTCACCGATCCGACCGCGCTGCTCGACACCTTTATGGTCGCTGTCTCGCTTGCCGTCGCCGCCATCCCCGAGGGCCTGGTTGCCGTCGTGACTATCGTGCTTTCGCTCGGCGTGACCAAAATGGCCAAGCGCCAAGCGATTATCCGTAAGCTTTCCGCCGTCGAGACCCTTGGCTGCACACAGACCATCTGCTCCGACAAGACCGGTACCCTCACCCAGAACAAGATGACCGTCGTCAAGCACGAGCTCGCTGCGCCTAAGGAGAAGTTCCTGGCAGGTATGGCGCTGTGCTCCGATGCTCAGTGGGACGAGGAGCTGGGCGAGGCCGTGGGCGAGCCGACCGAGTGCGCGCTCGTCAACGATGCCGGCAAGGCTGGTCTTACTGGCCTGACCGCCGAGCACCCGCGTGTGGGCGAGGCCCCGTTCGACTCCGGCCGCAAGATGATGTCCGTGGTCGTCGAGACCCTTGACGGCGAGTACGAGCAGTACACCAAGGGCGCGCCCGACGTGGTGATCGGCCTGTGTACCCATATCTACGAGGGCGATAAGGTTGTCCCCCTGACCGAGGGGCGTCGTGCCGAGCTCGTGGCCGCCAACAAGGCCATGGCCGACGAGGCCCTGCGCGTGCTGGCGCTGGCAAGCCGCACCTACACCGAGGTCCCGGCCGACTGCAGCCCCGCCGCGCTCGAGCACGACCTGGTCTTCTGCGGCCTGTCCGGCATGATTGACCCGGTCCGCCCCGAGGTCGCCGACGCCATCCGCGAGGCGCACGACGCCGGTATCCGCACCGTCATGATCACGGGCGACCACATCGACACCGCCGTGGCCATCGCCAAGCAGCTGGGCATCGTCGCCGATCGCAGCCAGGCCATCACCGGTGCCGACCTCGATCGCATGAGCGACGAGGAGCTCGACGCGCACATCGAGGATTACGGCGTGTACGCCCGCGTCCAGCCCGAGCACAAGACCCGCATCGTCGAGGCTTGGAAGTCGCGCGACCAGATCGTGGCCATGACGGGCGACGGCGTCAACGACGCTCCGTCCATCAAGCGCGCCGACATCGGCGTGGGCATGGGCATCACCGGTACCGATGTCACCAAGAACGTCGCCGACATGGTACTTGCCGATGACAACTTCGCTACCATCATCGGCGCCTGCGAAGAGGGTCGTCGCATCTACGACAACATCCGCAAGGTCATCCAGTTCCTGCTTTCGGCCAACCTTGCCGAGGTGTTCTCGGTGTTTATCGCCACGCTCATCGGCTTTACCATCTTCCAGCCGGTGCAGCTGCTGTGGGTGAACCTGGTCACTGACTGCTTCCCCGCGCTCGCGCTGGGCATGGAGGATGCCGAGGGCGACATCATGAAGCGTAAGCCACGCAACGCCAAGGACGGTGTCTTTGCCGGACATATGGGTCTGGACTGCGTGGTCCAGGGCCTAATCATCACCGCGCTGGTGCTGGCGAGCTTCTTTGTGGGCGTGTACTTTGACATGGGCTACATCCACATCGCCGATATGATCGCCGGCAATGCCGACGAGGAAGGCGTGATGATGGCGTTCATCACGCTCAACATGGTCGAAATTTTCCACTGCTTCAATATGCGCAGCCGTCGTGCGTCGCTGTTCACCATGAAGAAGCAAAACAAGTGGCTGTGGGCTTCCGCCGCGCTGGCGCTGGTGCTGACGGTGATCGTAACCGTGCAGCCGACGCTTGCCGAGATGTTCTTTGGCCCCGTGACGCTTGAGCTCAAGGGCGTTGTTGCTGCCCTGGGCCTGGCCTTCCTGATCATCCCGCTGATGGAGATCTACAAGGCGATCATGCGCGCGGTGGAGAAAGAGTAACGTACCTGTCCGGGCCCGCCCGCCTGCGGGGTTTCCACGGGTACGTCCTCGCCGCGTTGCGGCTGCGG
>UREM01000008.1 GCA_900546775.1 uncultured Collinsella sp.
TAACCTTTTTCACTCCGGCTGCAAGCAGAGTCGCTCAGTGGGAAACTCAGCCCCCTCCGCCCCGGCCTACGGTGACTCGGCTGCACCGTGTGCTGCCGAAGGGGCTTTGCGCGATGACTAGGGCTGAAAAAGAAAGTGAGTGTGGGCGCCGTCGTTCGTTTGAACGACGGCGCCCACGTTTTGGATTTATTGGGCTGTGGCGGTGAAGGTTGTTTTGTCGGCGGCGATGTGCACGTGCAGCTTTGCCTGACCGTCGCAGCTGATGAGCACGCCTACCTCGAACGGGGTTCCCGTCTTGTCGTAGGTCGAACGCACGATGCGCATCGCCGCCTTACCGGTGTTCTGTCCCAAAAGACGCGCCTCATGCTTGTCGAGGTTGACTGTCTCGTAGACGGCATCGACGCTTGCGGGCAGGATGCCGGTCTTTTCCGCGATGTAGGCGTAGAGCGAGCCATCCACGTCTTTGCGCGTGAGCTCGGGGCAAAGTGACACGGGGATATAGACGTAGTTGAGCTCCATGGGTTTGTCGTTGGCGAGACGCAGGCGGCGAATCTCCCAGACGGGTGTCCCTTCGGGCACTTTGAGCCCGGAGGCGATGCCGCGGACGGCCGGTATGCTTGAAAAGGCGAGAATCTGCGAGCTCGGAACCCGTCCCGCTTCGCGCATCCGCGCGCTGAAATTCAGGGCCAGGTCGATGCCGGGTGCTGAAGTTTGGGGCTTGATGAACGTGCCCTGGCCGCGCTTGCGCACCACGCGCCCCTCGATGACGAGATCTTGGAAGCAACGGCGCACGGTCGCGCGCGATAACTCCAGCCGCTCACAGATTTCGAGCTCGCGTGGCAGCGGCGTCTTGGTGTCGAACGCCTGGCTGGCGATAAGCAGAGCGATTCGATGTTTAAGCTGGACATAGAGCGGCGTATCACCGCTGCGGTCGAAGGGTTCGGAGGCGAGAAACGAGATCATATCCATGGGGTACCTCCATGTCGTGGGCGTACGTGACATGGTCTGACACTGCGGGGCAAACCGGAGATGCCAGGCCCGATTCTTGCTGGTATGTATGGTGCATAAGGAACATAAAACATTTATCAGGCAATCTACCTGCTATTTTAAAAATAATTAGAAGAAAAAATAATTTAGGCACAAAAATAGTTGCTACCGTTAACCGATGAATAGTTGCCGTTCGCAGCTATTTTCTTGTACCGAACATGCCCCGGCGCAACAATAATCTCAGCAAAAAGCAAAGCCGTGCGACACACGGCAGGTCGAGAGGAGACCGCATGCGGTATCTGGTAATGGTCAGTCACGGAACGCTCGCTCCCGGACTGCACAGTGTCCTCAAGATGCTCGGCAATGACGCCCCGAACATCTTGTCGACGAGTCTCGTGGACGGCATGGGCGCTGACGAGTATGTCGAGAACGTCAAGGCGATGCTCGCTCCCGTTACCGCCGATGACGAGGTTGTCCTGCTTGGTGACATCCTGGGCGGATCGCCGCTCACCAATGCCATGAACACGCTGGCCGAGAAGGGTTTGCTCGCCCACACCATTGCCTTCGGCGGTATGAATCTGCCCATGGCTATGACCGCCATGATGGGGCTTGCCACCATGGACCTGGATTCCCTCAAGCAGATGATGCTGCAGGAGGGCAAGAACGGTATGTCCGAGCTCGTTGTCCCGACCGATGACGCCGACGACGAGGACGACGACATCTAGGCAGCGCATCCGCCCAAATTTTCGTGATGGAGCGGGGGTTAAGAGGAAAGACCCCCGGTGATAAAGAAAGGGAGAACGCATGATTTCGTTCATCCGTATTGATGACCGTATGATCCATGGACAGACCGTTACCCGTTGGGCCCTCGAGTATCCCTGCGACGGTCTTATCGCCGTCAACGACGCTGCAGCGTCCAACCCCGTGCTCAAGGAGGCCTACAAGAGTGCCTCGGGCAAGAAGACGTTCGTGTGGACCAAGGAGCACTTCAAGGAGGTCTCCGAGAAGGTTCTCAAGTCCAACACCAAGTACTTCCTGATCACCAAGAACCCGCTCGACATGAAGGAACTTCTCGTCGATTTTGGCTTTAAGCCCGGCATGGACCGCATCATCGTCGGCCCCTGCAACGACCGTCCCGGCGCCACCAAGCTCGGCAACAACCAGTCGATCACGCAGGAAGAGGCCCAGGCGCTCGAGGATCTCACCAACGCCGGCTACACGGTCGAGTTCGCCCTTATCAAGGAGAAATCCATTGGTGAGTGGCCCAAGTTCCGCGGTCAGTTTGGCTTCTAGTTAGGCGCCAGCTGCATTTTGGTACCTACAGCCCTGGGGAAAGGGGCTGAGGAATAAAGAAAGGGGAAAGCATGGCAATCAATGCATTCCAAGCCGCGCTGTTCGGCCTGTTCGCCTGCCTGGCATCACTGCCTGGCATGGGCGGCACGACGATCGGCAACTACACTCTGGGTCGTCCTCTGGTCGCCGGCCTCATCGTCGGCATCATCATGGGCGATATGCAGACGGGCATCCTCGTCGGCGCTGCCATCCAGGTTGTCTACATCGCTCTCGTGACCCCCGGCGGAACCGTCTCCGCCGACGTCCGCGCCGTGTCCTATATCGGCATCCCGCTGGCGATCATCGCCATCAAGAACTCGGGCATCGATCCCGCCTCCGCTGAGGCTGCCGGCATGGCCGCATCCCTCGGTGCTGCCGTCGGCACGCTCGGCACTGTGCTCTTCTATGGCACCGCCACCATCAACCTGGTGTGGCAGGGCATGGGGTGGAAGTGGCTCGAGAAGGGCGATCTCCACAAGCTCTACCTGGTCAACAACGTTCTGCCTTGGATTGGTCACATCGTCTGCTCGTTCCTCCCGACGTTCATCATCACCATGGGCGGCACCGCCATGGTCGACCTCATGAAGACCTACATGCCCATGGACGGCATCGCGATGAAGACGCTGTTCACCGTCGGCTCGCTGCTGCCTACCGTCGGTATCGCCATCCTGCTCAAGCAGGTCATCTCCAAGCCGACGGACTTCCTCACGTTCTTCTTCGGCTTCACCCTGTCCGCTGTCATGGGATGCAACCTGATTGCCGCTGCCGGCATCGGCTGCTTCTTCGCCCTGATCAACTATGAGATCGCTTCGCTCAAGATCGACCTCGCAAACGCTCCCAAGGCAGCTATCGCCTCGGGCTCCGATGATGAGGAAGAGGAGGACATATAATGGCAGAGAAGAAGAAACTCTCTAAGAAAACGCTTGCCAAGTCGTTCCGTAACTGGTCCTATGGCAACCTGACTTGCTTCTCGCAGGAGCACATGCAGACCTTCGGTTACCTGTGCGCCATGCTTCCGATCGTCGAGGAGCTCTACGACACGCCCGAGGAGCAGAAACAGACCCTCCAGACCTACTCCGCGTTCTTCAACACCGAGCCGCAGATCGGCACCATGATTGTCGGCGTCACCGCCGGCCTCGAGGAGGCTCGCGCAAACGGCGAGGCCATCGATGACGACGCCATCAACGGCATCCGCGCCGGCCTCATGGGCCCGCTCGCTGGCCTTGGCGACTCGCTGATCGTCGGTACCCTGATCCCGATTCTGCTCGGTATCGCCCTCGGTCTCTCGACCGGCGGCTCTCCGCTCGGTGCCATCTTCTATATTGTCGTGTGGAACCTGCTCATGTTCCTTGGCATGCGCTTTGCCTACAACCAGGGCTATGAGCTCGGCGGCAAGGCGGTCGAGGCCCTCGTCGGCCCCAAGGCAAAGGCTCTTCGCGATTCCATCGTGATGGTTGGTACCATGGTCATCGGTGCAGTCGGTGCTACCTGGGTCTCCATCACCTGCAGCCCCAACCTGGTGCTGCCCGGCGGCGGTAAGTTCCAGGACACCCTCGATGGCATCTATCCGCACCTGCTGCCGATGGTCTTCATCATCTTCTGCTGGTACATGATGACCAAGAAGAAGGTCAACCCCATCGTTATGATGCTGATTCTCGTCGTGATCGCATTTGTGGGCGTTCTCATTGGCTTCTTCGATCCGGCGCTGAGCTACTAGTCATCATCCTTTGACCCCCTGCAAGGCCGTGCGGCCTCAACCGCACGGCCTTCTGATTTTACGCCGCCCTTCAAGGGCAATATGGCCAGCGACCTCCATCGCCTACACGACACCCGCTATATTGCTCTTGAAAGATGACGTATTCGATAAACGATGCACTTGCGCATGATGCACACTTTGCACGAGGAGGACCATATGCACGAGAAACATGGACACGACCTTTCGCGCGACGACTTGATTCGCGAGGCAAAGATGCAGACCGATGCTATTCAGCGGCTCAATGTTTGGCTGCGCCTGGGCTATTCGCTCGTGGCGATTGGCTTTTTGATGGGGATGTGGGGTATGCAGGGCGGCCCCGGCTGGGGTGTCCCCGTGGGCATCGTGTGCCTGGTGGTGGGCACTCCGCTTTCGATCGTGCTTAAGGTCGGCACGACCAACGCCAAAAAGAATGTCGAGCGCATGCTCGAGGCCGCTGGTGTCGACGTTGAGGAGCTTATGCGACGCAAGAAGGACGAGCAATAGACTTCCGCGTTGGGGTATCATAAATAATTGTTGCGAATGTTAACTAATGTACGGCAAATGACGGTTTTATGGCCCTTCTAGAGTTGCAAAGGACAATATCCCCAGTGGATTACGATGACGTCGCTCGAAAACTGATTGTGTACTCACGTTCCCTTGCCAAGGGATCCTTGAGTGCTGCCGGCGGCGCCAGTGTGGGCGAGGCACCGGTTTTACAGTATCTATCGGGTATTGACGGTGATGTTATTCCCTCCGAGATTGCCAAGAAGCTGAAATTCTCCCGTGCGCGCATGTCGCATATCTTGGATTCACTCGAGAGCAAGGGTTACGTTCAGCGCAGGACCGATCCAAACGATCGTCGGCGTGTGCTGGTGAGCATTACCGAGGAAGGCCGTGATTTCGCGGCGAAAAAAAATGCCGAGAGTGTGGCATCGCTCTCGAAGCAGCTCTCAGCGCTCGGCGAACACGATGCCCAGGAGCTCGTGCGCATCCTGAATAAAGCCTACAGCCTTACCTATGATGCCGACGACTACCTGGACAATCTATAAGGATGAAGGCAGACATTTAGGTGCATCTTGAAATGCACCCGGGACAGTTGTGCCCATTGACTACCGTCAGCATCTCATTCCAAACCAAATCAGCCAACGTACGGCATAGCAATCTCCGGTAGGTCGCAGGGCGGCGGTCGAGCTTTTCTCTCGGGAAACTTCGCGAAGCCCAGTTCCCGAGGGAAAGGTATGGTCTGTGTAATACCAGATAAACAGTACATTTTTGCTAGATTGGTATTTGACTGAAGAACCAATTGGTATGGCTTATTAAGCCCACCTTGCCGTTGACGCTCATTTTACTGCCGCTGGTGGACTTCCGAACTTGGTTGCGCAAGTGCTCCCATATATTGATATAACCTAGTAGGTGGCTATCTGGTTACTACCAGTTGGCCCCTTGGTAACGGGTGGCCCCATTGTGCGGAATGTACCGAACATCCCCGTTTGATACGTTTTCCCATGCTGCCGGGGGGGGCGTCCTCGGCACCTCAGCATCTCGGAAGAAAGGAGACCAGGTGCGCAGGAATTCCATTTTTACGAAACGGTGGGTGAAGGGAAGCGCGGTCCTCGTTGCCACTGCAGCGACGCTCGTGTTTGCCAACCCCCAACAGGCGATTGCCACGCCACTCAAGGGCGTCGACTCAGCGACCGTGTCCCAGTCTGCCTCGAATGTCGTCGACATCGATTTCGCTGACGGCATCAAGGGCCGTATTACGTTCCTCGAGGACGGTATTTTCCGTTATAACGTCGACCCCAAGGGTGAGTTTTCCGATTACGCCACACCGCGCAGTAAGTCCCACACGGCTAAAATCCAGGCTCAGCCCGATACCTCGGACACCTACAGCAAGCCGAGTGCGACGGTTGCCGACAAGGGCGACACTATCGAGATCACCGGCGGAAAGGCGACCGTGATCCTGGACAAGGCGACCGGCAAGATGAGTATCAAGTCAGGCGACCGTGTCGTGGTTTCCGAGTCCGCGTCCCTCGACCTTGATAAGAAGGGTACCGTCCAGACGCTCGCCAAGGAGAAGTCCGAGAACTTCTTTGGCGGCGGCACCCAGAACGGACGCTTCCTGCACACCAACCAGACCATCGCCATCTCCAACACGAACAACTGGACCGATGGCGGCGTTGCCTCGCCCAACCCGTTTTATTGGACGAGTGACGGCTACGGCGTACTCCGAAACACGTTTGCAGAGGGTTCCTACGACTTCGGTTCCACGGACTCATCGACGGTCACGACTTTGCACAGCGAGAATGAGTTTGATGCCTACTACTTCGTGGCGACCAACGAGGGCGCTTCGAACGTGGCAACCGAGATGCTGCAGGACTACTACAAGGTGACCGGTAACCCGGTACTGCTGCCCGAGTACGGGTTCTACCTTGGTCATCTTAATGCCTATAACCGTGATGGCTGGTCAACGACCTCGGGTCAAAAGAAGTGGGAGACCAAGGGCAGCAAGTCCTCGAGCGAGAAGGGCGACGTTAAGTACGAGTCTGGCATGTCGACGGGCTACAAGCTCGACGGCACACTTGCGGCCGAGACGCTCAACGGTGAGGGCCCTACGGTTGATACCGAGAACATGAAAGCGACCGATTTCGACCGCCAGTTCTCTGCTCGTCAGGTTATCGATGACTACGAGGACAACGACATGCCGCTCGGCTGGTTCCTGCCGAACGACGGTTACGGCGCCGGCTATGGCCAGAACGGTTACTACAAGACCGGCGGCGTCAACTCCGACGGAGCGAGCTCGGCCGACCGTCTTAACGCTGTGCGTGCCAATGTCGACAACCTTAAGAAGTTCACCGAGTATGCCAACTCCAAGGGTGTGAGCACGGGCTTGTGGACCCAGTCCAACCTTGAGCCCGACAGCAACCCTGAGACCCCGTGGCATCTGCTTCGCGACTTCGACGCCGAGGTCAAGACGGGAGGCATCACTACCCTTAAGACCGACGTTGCCTGGGTTGGATCTGGCTACTCCTTTGGTCTTAATGGCATCAAGACAGCTTATGACACGGTGACGACCGGCGCTAACAAGCGCCCCAACATCATCACGCTCGATGGTTGGGCCGGCACGCAGCGCTTTGGTGGCATTTGGACCGGCGACCAGTATGGCGGTAACTGGGAGTACATTCGCTTCCATATCCCCACGTATATCGGTCAGAGTCTTTCGGGCAACCCCAACATCGGCTCCGACATGGATGGCATCTTTGGCGGCGACCCCATCATCTCTGCGCGTGACTACCAGTGGAAGACGTTCACGCCCTCTATGCTTGACATGGACGGTTGGGGCACCTACCGTAAATCGCCCATGACGCACGGCGATCCCTACACAGGCATCTCGCGCTTCTACCTCAAGCTCAAGGCGCAGCTCATGCCCTATATCTACACGAGCGCGGCCTCGGCGGCCAACATCGACACGGGTAACGGCGATGCCGGCCTGCCCATGATCCGCGCCATGCTGCTTTCCGACAACTCCGAGTACGCCGCAAGCACTTCGACGCAGTACCAGTATATGTTCGGTGAGAACTTCCTAGTGGCACCGGTGTATCAGGATACCCAGGCAGACGAGAACGGCAACGACATTCGCAATGGGATTTACCTCCCCAACTACGGCACCGACGAGAATCCCACCATCTGGATCGATTACTTCTCGGGTAAGCAGTATCGCGGCGGCCAGGTTCTCAACAACTACGAGGCTCCGCTTTGGAAGCTGCCGCTGTTTGTGAAGGCCAACGCTATCGTGCCGATGTACGCCGAGAACAACAACCCCGAGGCCGTGAGCGACACCAACACCAAGGGTACCGACCGCAGCCAGCGTATCGTCGAGTTCTTCGCCACCGAGGGCGACGGCACCTTTACGCAGTACGAGGACGACGGCTCCTCCATCGAGAACAACACGACTGAGGACGATTCCTACGGCACGATCGACAATATCTCCTACGGTGAGCATGTGAGCACCGTCTACAGCTCCAAGGCCGCAGGCGGCACCGCGACCTTTACCGCCGAGGCCTCGCAGGGCGGCTACAACGGCTACGACTCCAACCGCACCACGACCTTCGTGGCCAATGTGTCCGCCAAGCCCACGAGCGTTGTCGCCAAGAACGGCGGATCCGCACTCAACGTGGTTGAGGTCGACTCGCAGGAGACCTTTGACGCCGCGACCCCCGAGGCCGGCCAGGCGGTCTACTTCTACAGCGAGACCCCCAACCTCAACCACTACGGCAGCGATGCGGACGGCACCGAGGCCGAGCAGGGCGAGAGCTTCAACAACACCAAGATCACCACGAACCCCAAGGTCTACGTCAAGTTCGCGAAGACCGATGTTGCTGCAGCGGCGCAGACGCTTGAGCTGGGCGGTTTCGTGAACGCCGACGCCACGCTCACAGCCGATCGCCTCAACGAGAACCTCTCCGCACCCACGAACCTTGCTGCCCCCGAGGACGCCACGACCCCAACGAGCATCAAGCTCACCTGGGGAAAGGTCGATGGTGCTACCTCCTACGACCTTAAGGTCGACGGCACTGTGTTTGCCGTGGGTGATGCGGCCGAGTTCACGCACACCGACCTCGCCTACAATAGCAAGCACACCTACCAGATTCGTTCGCGCAACGCCGAAGGTTACTCCGCCTGGAGCGATGTGCTCGAGGCGAACTCCGCACTCGATCCGTGGCGGAACGTCCCCGACGCCGAGGAAATCACCTGGGAGGGCTCACTTTACGGCAGCCATAAGGCCGAGCTCGCCTTCGACCATGAGTTCCAGTCGGGCGACGGTGGTTTCCACTCCGGTGGCAACGATCTGGGCAAGGCGCTTACCGTTGACTATGGACGCGCTTACAAGCTCGATAAGCTCGAGTACTATCCGCGCGATGACGCCGGCAACGGCACCGTGACCAAGATGCGTGTTGAGACGAGTCTCGATGGCGTCCACTGGACGAGCCAGGAGGTCGATTGGGCACGTTCCGCTGATTGTAAGACGGTAGCGTTTGACGGCACCGTGGCCGCCCGTTACGTGCGCATGACACCGCTCGCCTCGGTCGGCAATTTCTTCTCCGCGTCCGAGATTGCCATCTACAAGACCGACGGCACGGATGGCTTCGCCGTGGGCTCCAACCTCAACAAGGCCACGATCTCCGACGGAGACTACTCCAACATGAAGAACTATCTGGGCCTCGAGAATCGCGAGCCCGATACCCCGACGTTCGGTTCGCAGATCCGCGACCACTTCGCCGACCTCAACGATAACGGCGTTTACGACGTCTACGATTACTCGTTCACCATGGCGGGTCTTGACGGCGGCACTAAACAAAAGGGCAAGGTCGCAGGTTCGCTCGCGGTGATTCCGAGCAAGACCGAGGTCGAGGCCGGTGATGAGATCACCGTTGATGTCTATGCGGCCGACGCCAAGAACGTCAACGCCCTGGGCGCCCTCGTCAACTTCAAGAGCGACCAGTTCGAGTTTGTGTCCGAGAGCATCGCGCAGGACGGCTCGACTGCCGGCATGGAGAACCTGTCTCGCGAGAAGGTCCAGTTCGTGGACGGAACGCAGACTATCAATCTCGCCTTTGCCAACCGCGGCGATGGCAAGCTCTACAACGGTACTGGCGCGGTGGCGAGTTTCAAGCTCAAGGCCAAGACCGCCGGAAAGGTCGAACTGCCCTCGACATCTTGGCTTATCGGCCCGGCATGCGACGCACTTGAGTTTGCGAGCGACGGCACGGTGACGATGCCGGACGTTCCTCAGCCAACGGTCGCCGAGTACGCCCAGGATGCCTTCAACATCACGATGACCAACGATGAGCTCACGACCGACGACGGGACCAACGTCGAGAAACTTATCCAGCAGAAGAGCTATAACGCGCTGTTCGATAATAACGAGGGCGACAACGGCTTTGAGTTCCTGTGGAACTGGAGTGGCAACTGGGACAGCGAGGGTAAGCTACCGAGTTACGTGAAGCTTCCCACCACGATGACATTCGCATTTAAGACGCCGTCGAAACTCGATAGCGTCGAGGTCGTTAACCGCAACGGCGGCAACGGAACCGTACAGAAGATCAAGGCCGTCGTGACGTTCGAGGATGGCTCGATCCAAGAGTTCGCGGGCGGGGAGTACGATTCCTTCCTGGCTCGCTACGCCTTTGACCTCTCTGCCGAGAACAAGGGCAAGAAGGCGACCAAGGTCGAGGTCACGCCGCTTGAGGCATCGGGTGACCAGATGCTCACACTGCGTGAGGTCAACTTCAACTACACGCAGGGTGTCGAGGCCATCGAGGGTGTCGAGCTAGGCAAGAACCAGACCGAGTTCTTTGAAGGCGACATTACGCCCGTCGACGCCAAGGCTACGCCTGAGAGCGCTGGCTACCCCTATGTGACGGTCGAGAGCTCCGACCCCTCTGTGGTAAGCGTCTCCGCTGTTCAGGCTGGCGATAGCGTGAGCTACTACCTGCGTGCCAACAAGGCCGGCAAGGCAAAGATCACGGTGGCGTCGGTACTCGACCCCTCCAAGACCGCATCCTATGAGGTCGAGGTCAAGGCTGGTGTCGATACCTCTGCGCTCGTGGCAGCGCTTTCCAAGGCCGCGGGCTACAGCGAGTCCGTCTACACCAAGGATTCCTATGCAGCTCTCACCACTGCGGTCGAGGCGGCTCGGAAGCTCCTCGACAGCGGCCAGGGCAGCTATAGCAAGAAGGATGTCGCAGACGCCACTGCCAAGATCGAGAAGGCAATCGACGGCCTCAAGATGCGCCCTGTCGATGAGAAGATCCTCATCAACACGCCCGAGAACCGCAAGAACGTCAAGGTGGCCGACTTCTCGAGTGAGGCCGACTACGAGGGCAGCAACGCCGTCAACGCTCTCGACGGCGACGAGCGGACGCTTTGGCACAGCGACTGGGCCCATGGGACCGGTATGCCCCAGTATCTGAGTGTCGACCTGGGCCGCGACTACGATCTCACCGACGTTACATTCCTGCCGCGCCAGGACGGCGGCACTAACGGCGATATCTTCGAGGCCGAGATACTGGTCTCCGACACTGCCGACGGTTATGAGATGGGCACCGCCGCGTCGATGGGTACGTTCGCCTTCGACAACGACGGCCGCGTGCTCACCGACCGTGGCGACTGGAAGCAGATGAGCTTTGGCGCCGCGCGCGGTCGCTACGTGACCGTCAAGGTGATTCACGCCGGCGGTGGCGACGTTGATGCCTACTGCAGCATGGCGGAGCTCAAGTTCTACGGTACGGCCGTCCCCGATCCGGTGGCGAAGGATGATCTCGCTACCGCGATCGAAAAGGTTGATGCCGAGGTTGCTGCCGGCGACCTCAAGGCCGGTGACTACACCGAGGCCTCCTGGACGGCGCTCGAGAACGCCCTGGCGAGCGCCCGCGCCATCTTGAGTGACGAGAACGCCACGCAGGACGAGGTCGACCAGGCGCTCAGGGCGCTCGAGAGCGCCCGCGGCGCGCTCGAGAAGACCCCGGTGGCCCCGGTCGAGAATCCGACTAAGAAGCAGCTCAAGGCTCTGGTCAAGCAGGCGAAGGAGACTGACACCAGGGGCAAGACGGCCGAGTCTGTCAAGGCCCTGACGGATGCCATTACCTACGCCGAGGACGTCTTGGGTGATGAGGATGCTTCCGACACCCAGATCCAGGCGGCCTATGGCCAGCTCAAGCTGGCCATTGAGAGCCTCAAGGATGCCGATTCCGGCAACCAGGGCGGCTCGGGCAACCAGGGTTCCGGCAATGGCTCGAACGGCGGCAACCAGGCGGGCAAGCCCGCAGGCGACAAGGCCCAGGGCAGCAAGAAGAACGGTTCGGCGATTCCCAATACCGGAGACCAGACGGCGGCGACCGTCGCGACCGTCGGTGGTCTTGGCGCCATCATCGCCGCGATCGGCGCTTTCTTCCATCGTCGCAGCAAGGCTAAGTAGCCCCAGCAACAGCTAAGCAAGCGTGCCCGCCGCCCCACCCAAGGACGGTGGGCACGCTTTTTGAATGTAGGCAGAAAGCTCCGACCCTTCGGCCCTAATCTCGCAAAGCGTTCCGTCTCCCGCCGAACACATCAGCATCGGCGGCTATACTTGATTTATTTGCAGTTAAGGGTCGCGGATCCGCCGCGTCGCCGCTCTCAACAGGAGGTCTTTGTTTATGGCAGATCAAAAGCCGGTTGTCGGGATCATCATGGGTTCCAAGTCCGATCTGGGCGTTATGGAAGGTTGCACCGCCGAGCTCGAGGCGCTGGGCGTGCCCTATGAGCTTGTCATTGCGAGCGCACACCGCACACCGGCGAAGGTCCACGAGTGGGCTTCGACTGCCGCCGATCGCGGTATCAAAGTGATTATCGCCGCTGCCGGCAAGGCCGCCCACTTGGGTGGTGTCGTGGCTGCCTTTACGCCGCTGCCGGTTATCGGCGTGCCTATGAAGACGAGTGACCTGGGCGGCATGGATTCGCTGCTGTCGATGGTGCAGATGCCTTCGGGCGTGCCCGTGGCCTGCGTTGCCATCAACGGTGCCAAGAACGCCGCCATCTATGCCACACAGATTCTGGGTGCTTGCGACCCCGAGTACCGCAAGGTTATCGAGAAGATGAAGCAGGAGATGGCTGACGCCTAAGCGTTCCGCCGTTTCACCGCAGTATAAGGAGAGCCATGTCCGATTATCAGGGAAAACGATTCAAGGCTTCTCAGATTCCCGATCCGTCGAAGCCGGGTGCTGCCCGTGCGGCACAGCAGGGTCGGACATCCTCTCCTCAGCAGCCGCGCGCGCCGCGCCCCGTGACACCGGCGACGCATCGTCGACAGGACGCGCCGGCCGCATATCGTCCTTCGTCTTATAGCTCCGCTAAGAAGCCGCCCCGGTCTTCATCGCATGCCGCGCCGTCGGATTGCACCGAGCCGCCGCGCAAAAAGCGCCGCTCCATTATTCCCATTCTGCTCATCATCATCGGTATCGGTCTGATTGTCGCCGCCGCCGCTATTTTTATTAATGCCCAGATTGGCTATAAGCAGGCGAGCGATTCGTATCAGAAAATCGAGAAGCAATATGTAAGCGATAAGGACGCCAGCGGCGTGCCGATTATCGACTTTGATGCGCTTGCTCAGACGAACCCCGAGATTGTGGGTTGGGTTTACGTGCCGGGAACCAACATCAACTATCCCGTGGTGCAGACCAACAACAACTCCAAATACCTCAACACGCTGTTCGACGGAACGGCTAACGCGTCCGGTGCCATTTTCCTGGATAGCGATGACACCGCGCCGGGAATGGTCGACCAGCAGACCACGATCTACGGCCACCATATGAACGACGGATCGATGTTCAACGTGATTTCGGACACCACTGATCAGGCGACGTTCGATAGCATCGAGTTTGTGTACTACATCACGCGCGATGCGACGTATAAGCTGCGTCCGCTGGCGACCAAGGTGGTCGAGGACACGTATGCCAAGGCGCGCACGACCAATTTTGAGGGCGACGACGGACTCAAGAACTACCTGTCCGAGATGCTCGACGGCGCTTCCGCCGTGGCGAGTGATGCTACCGATCGTGCCGCTTCGGCAACTAAGGTTGTAACGCTTGTGACCTGTCGTTCGCTGTCGCTGAGCAACACACGCGCCGTCATGGTGCTCACGCCGGTCGAGGAATAAGTTGTTCGAGAGTAGCTAAAAAGGCCCCGTCCCAAATTGGCTACTCGACGACGGTAAGGGAGAAATGATGCTCGAGAGTGGCAAATTGATGCCTTCGATTGATGCTTGGCTGCGCGAGGCCAAGGCCGATGCTTCGGCGGCAGGCTGTGGGATGTATCTGACGCATAACGGTGTGGTGCGCGCGACGCCCAAGGCCGAGGTGCGCGGAGTCGAGACCGATGGCGTGGCGCCAGGCCACAGGGTGGGCGGCATGGTCTTTGACTACGACGCCGAAAAGGTACGGTCTGCTATCGAGGCCACGCGCGCGATGCCGGGTATCGGCTATGTGCGTGTGTGGCTGGCAAGCGGCGAGCTTGCCGTAGGTGACGACATCATGCTCGTGCTTATCGGCGGGGACATTCGCCCGCACGTGGTCGATGCGCTGCAGGCGCTCGTTGGCACCATCAAGAACGAATGCGTGAGTGAGGTCGAGCGCGAGGCGTAGAGGCTTGCGTCGATAGAGGGATCGTTTATAAAAATGCCCACCGGTACGTGTGATACCGGCGGGCATTTTGCGTTTTGGGCGCGGTGAGCGCTACACGCGCGTCGCATCCTTGGGGCTCATGGTCATGCTCTGGAAGCGGTTTTCCATGTACTCGTTATCGAAGTGCTCTCCGTAGAACTGTGCGACGGGAATGTCCGGCTCCGTGCCGTTAACGCGCTGGTACCAGTAGTCGAGCGACTGCAGCGTCATGACGCCGTCGACCAGCATGATAACGGTAAAGATGACGGTGGCCGAGTAGCGGCTCTTCCAGGGGATCTTGTTGATAAGCTTAAGCAGCCTCGGCAGCAGCAGCTTGATCCAGATGAGGCCGCCCAGGCCCCACAGGCAGGCGAAGCCCGTGCAGGTGCGTCCGCCCGTGAGGACCACGAGCGGATCGGGCAAACCGAACAGCGTTATGTGCGAGTAGCTCCACGAGACCACGCCAAACGCGGTCTGCATAAACCAGCCCACGAACACCTCAAAGCTGGCGCCGAGCAGGGCGCTCACCAGGAAAATGATGATGGGGTTCTTTTTGTAGAAGCGGTTAAGCACCATGGTCATGAGCACGGCGCCAAATCCGTAGATGGGGCTGAAGGGGCCAAACAGCATGCCGGCGCGGTTCTGATAGACGCCCGGGTCGTCGACTGTCATGTGCCAGATGTCCTCGGCGATCAGGCCGAGTATGCAGCAGACAAAGAACACCCAGAACAGGTTGAAGTAGTTGAGCTTGATGTAGCCCTCGCCGGTTTCATCGCGGCCGAGCATGCCCTCGGCGGCGGCGTCGCGGTCGAGCATCTCCTGCAGGCGGCGCTGCAGTTCGCGCTCCTGACGAAGCGTGGGGTCGACGGTTGCCGAAAGTGCAACGAGGATGCCGAGCTGGATCGCGGGACGCAGCAGGAAGGGCCCGATGCCCTGGAGCATCACGTCGACCAAAAGCTCGACGACGGTGAATGCAATAAGGATGTAGGACAGGCGGGCGGCGTTGCGGCGCTGGTTTTTGATAAGGTCCAGGCCAAAGATGATTAGGATGACGGCACTTGCCGCAGAGAGCATGATGCCGGCGACGATAAGGCCGACTGCGACGAGCGTGTTGTCGCCGAGCTTTTCGGTGGCGTTGCCGTTAACAAGTGCCGTGATGACCTGCCACATAAAGGCAGCGACCGACGGGAGCGTGCCCACGCCGGAAAGGATGCACAGGACGGCGTACACCTTAATGATGAGGGGGATCTTCTTGACCTCCGTGGCGCTGGGGACGCTGGGGTCGAGTTCGTTTCGATCCATACAGAACCTTTCTCGCTTTGTTGTAGGTTACAAGGATACGCCGCCGACCTGCCAAAAGACAGGACGAACGTCCCAATTGCAACAATGCAAGCCCCAACGGCGGGCGAGACGCGTCGTAACGGAAGTATGCGGGATCGTCGGCCCCGAGGCGGTTGCCCAATAAAATGTTTGGCTGCAAAACGGATTATAAGCTCGGTGGGCTTTTAAAAAGCGCTGTTCATGCGCGGGAGTGCTTGTCTTGCCGTGCGTATAATAGGGCAGGTAACGCCAAATAACGAGGCTCTGAGGGGATGCCATGTCTCAAGAAACCATCCACGCGGCCGAGCGCGCCGCGGGACAGGTGAAGACCATGTCGACGTATGATCCGGACTCCGACCAGCTGCATGAGGAATGCGGCATTTTTGGTGTGTGGGCACCCGATCGCGATGTGGCTCGACTGACGTACTTTGGTCTGCGCGCGCTGCAGCATCGCGGCCAGGAATCGGCGGGAATCGCCGTGGGCGACGGCGGCACGGTTATGGTCCGCAAAGATCTGGGACTGCTCGATCGCGTGTTCTCCAACGCCGACCTGTCGACGCTCTCCGGCCAGCTGGCCGTGGGCCACGTGCGCTATGGCACCGCCGGCGCCAAGAGCTGGGAAGCCTCGCAGCCGCATCTTTCCACCATCAACAGCGTCATTATCGCGCTTGCTCACAACGGCACTCTGGTCAACACCGACGAGTTGCGCCGTCAGCTGATCGAGCTGGGCGTGCCGTTCCTCTCCAATTCGGATTCCGAGGTCGCGACTAAGCTTATCGGCTACTTTACTCAGCGTACGGGCCATCTGCGTGAGGGCATTCGCAAGACCATGGAGCTCGTGCGCGGCGGCTACGCCATGACGCTCATCAACGAGCAGGCGCTCTACGCATTTCGCGATCCGCACGGCATTCGCCCGCTCGTGCTGGGCAAGCTGGTGGACGAGGGCCTGGACCAGGCCGATGCCGCATCCGTTTCGCAGCTGCCGTCGCAGGACGGCGCCGCGACGGTCGACTCCGCCGTCCGTGTCACGCGCGCCGGCGGCTGGGTCGTTGCCTCCGAGACCTGCGCACTCGACATCGTGGGTGCCGAGTACGTCCGTGACGTCCGTCCCGGCGAGATTTTGCGCATCAGCGCCGAGGGCCTTGTGTCCGAGCAGGGCGTGCCTGCCGCCGAAGAGCCTGCTAACTGCATCTTTGAGCAGGTCTACTTTGCCCGCCCCGATTCCATCATGAACGGCAAGAGCGTCTATGCCTGCCGTTACGACATGGGTCGTCAGCTGGCACACGAGGAGCCCGTCGAGGCCGACCTGGTCATCGGCGTGCCCGACTCCGGCTTGCCGCCCGCGGAGGGGTATTCGCACGAGAGCGGTATTCCCTTTGGCGAGGGCCTCATCAAGAACCGCTACGTGGGCCGTACGTTTATCGAGCCCACGCAGGAGCTGCGCGCCATGGGCGTGCGCATGAAGCTCAACCCGCTGCGCGACAACATCGAGGGCAAGCGCCTGGTCGTCATCGACGACTCCATCGTGCGCGGCACCACCATGGTGCAGCTCGTCAAGATGCTGCGCAACGCCGGCGCCAAGGAGATTCATATCCGCATCAACTCGCCCGAGGTCATCTGGCCGTGTTTCTACGGTATCGATACCGACGTGCAGTCGCAGCTTATCAGCGCCAACAAGACGGTCGACGAGATTTGCGAGTATATCGGCGCCGATTCGCTGGCCTTCCTTTCGGTCGAGGGCCTGCTTAAGGTCATGCCCAAGGGCGGCTACTGCGATGCGTGCTTTACTGGACGCTACCCCGTGGCGATTCCCGAGAGCTTTGGCCGCGACAAGTTCATGGAGGGCTTTAAGCCCCGCAACCTGGACAAGCCGCTTCACTTTGACGACGACGCCGTGGTCGAGAAATACGACGACCGCAGTTGGGAAGAGGAACACGGCGAGGCCTAAAACCTGCCATTTAGGGACAGGTTTATTTTGGTAGGTTTCACCTGCTGTTTTGTTGATATGACGGCGCGTGCTGTTATGGCGCGCGCCGAAATGAACGCAACTATGAGCACCGCTTGGCGCCCGCGCGGCGCCACGGTAATGGGAGAGGAAGGCTCAGATGAGCGACAGCAAGCATGTGACGTATGAGGACGCCGGCGTCGATACCGCCGAGGGCGGCCGCGCCGTCGACGCTATTAAGCGGATGGTCAAGGACACCAACCGCCCCGAGGTTATCGGCGGCATCGGTGGCTTTGGTGGCCTGTTCTCGGCCGCCGCGCTCAAGGATATGGAAGACCCGATCCTGATCAGCGGTACCGACGGCGTCGGCACCAAGCTCGTGCTCGCCCAGATCATGGACCGTCACGAGACGGTGGGCCAGGACCTGGTCGCCATGTGCGTCAACGACATTTTGGCTTCGGGCGCCGAGCCGCTGTTCTTCCTGGACTACGTTGCCATCGGTCATATCGAGGCCGAGCACATGGCAAAGATCATCAAGGGCGTGGCCGACGGCTGCAAGCTCGCGGGCTGCGCGCTCGTGGGCGGCGAGATGGCCGAGCACCCCGGCGTCATGGCTCCGGCCGACTACGACCTTGCCGGATTTACCGTGGGCGTCGTCGACCGTCCCAAGATGCTCGACCCCGCAAACGTCCGCCCGGGCGATGTGATCCTGGGTCTGCCTTCCACCGGCGTGCACTCCAACGGCTACTCGCTCGTGCGCAAGGTCATCGGCGTCGACGGCATTAAGCCGGGCACGCCCGAGGCCGCCGCTAAGGCCGAGGAGCTGAGCCGTCCGCTCGAGGAACTCGGCGGCGCATCGCTGGCAGACGCCCTGCTGGCTCCCACGCGCATCTACGTCAAGCCGATTCTGGAGCTGCTGCGCGGCGGCGCCAACGTGCACGCTATTGCCCACATCACTGGCGGCGGTATTACCGAGAACCTCAACCGCGCGCTCGCCGACGACGTCGACGCTGTGGTCACCCGCAACGGTGCCGAGATGGGCTGGGACGTTCCGCCCGCCATCACCTACGTGTCGCGCCAGGCCGAGCTCGCGCCCAACGAGGCATGCAAGACCTTCAACATGGGCGTTGGCCTGTGCCTGATCGTCGCCCCCGAGGACGAGGCCGCGGTGACCGAGGCCCTGGTCGCGCTGGGCGAGAAGCCGTTCCGCGTGGGCGAGTGCGTTGAGGGTTCCGGTAAGGTCGTGTACTCCGATGAGCGCTAACGAGCAGATGGCTGCCGCCGAGGGCCTGGGCTTTGTGCCCTATACCCGTCCGACCGGCACCGATACGGCCGAGCCGCTCAAGATCGGTGTACTCATCAGCGGTTCGGGTACCAACTTGCAGGCGCTGATCGATCTGATCGCCGCCGGCAAGCTCAACGCTTCGATTGAGCTTGTGGTGTCGAGCCGTCCCTCGGCTAAGGGTCTGCAGCGCGCTGAGCGCGCGGGCATCCAGACGCTCACGCTGTCCAAGGATGTCTACGCCGACCCCATCGCCGCTGACGAGATCATCGCGCACGAGCTTCTCGAGCGCGGCTGCGAGTATGTGGTCATGGCCGGCTACATGCGCATGGTGCACACGCCTTTGCTGGCGGCGTTTCCCAACCGCGTGGTCAATCTGCATCCGGCGCTGCTGCCGAGCTTTACCGGTGCGCATGCGATTGACGATGCCTTTGCGCGCGGCGTCAAGGTAACTGGCGTGACCGTGCATTTTGCCAACGAGATCTACGACAACGGTCCCATCATCGCCCAGCGTGCGCTGGCTGTTGAGGAGGGCTGGGATGTCGACACGCTCGAGGAGCACATCCACGCGATTGAGCATGTGCTGTATCCCGAGGTCGTGCAAATGCTCGCCGACGGTCGCATCCACGTGCTGGAGAACGGCAAGGTGGCAGTTGACCCGGCGCGCTAGTCGCTTGAAAAAGGGTCTCCTTGGTTTCCTTGAGATGTAAAAGCTTCATCAGAACCAAGAAATCTGATAGGGCCTCGTCCGTGTGTGGGCGGGGCCCTTTTGCGTGGCCTTTCATGTTTGCTATACTGCTAGCAGATAGAGAGGAGCCGCTATGGGTACAGCAACGGTGCAGCTCAACACGCGAATCGATCCTATGCTCAAGGCTGGTGGCGACGCGGTCCTAACTCGCAATGGATTGGGGGCGAGCGATGCTATTCGTGCGCTTTGGGTCTATCTTGTCGAGCATCAAACGTTGCCGGGATTTATGGTGGCGGATAAGCGCGAGGCGCCCCGTGCGGAGAGCCTGGCCGAGCAGGGGTGTGGCCTAGCTTTTTCCTCGTTGGGGCTAAGCGCTTCGGATTTTGCGCCAGGTGGATCATCTGCGGAAGACTGGGATGCCGTACGAGATGATATGTATGACGCGATGATTGCCGACATCGAGGCGAATTGCCGATGATCGAGGCAAAGCGGCTCTTGGTGGACACGAATGTTTGGCTTGATTACTACCTGCAAGAGGGCGCATTCGACAACGTGAGAAGATTGGTTGAACTGGCCGAAGCGGGAAAGATCGACCTTCTGTACGCGCCAACGACGGCAAAGGACGTGTTCTACATCTTGCCTCGGCGTCTAGCTCGACGGAATGTGAATGGGATTAACGCTTCGTTCGGTCCGGCTGCATGGGCATGCGTCGAGCATATGATGCAGGTGGCAACGGCTTCCCCGCTTTCGATGGCGGAGTGCGAGATGGCGCGCATGCTTGGCAAGCGCATGCCGGACCTCGAGGACAATCTCATTATCGCCTCGGGCGATACGGCGGATGTTGACTACGTAGTCACGAGCGACCGACGCATGTTGGAGACGATGCCCGAGGTATGCTTGACGCCCGCGCGCGCACTCGAGCTCATCGGGATCCTCGGCTGACCTTGCATACCCCGTTTCGCTATCATATTGAGCATTGTGGCCCTCATGCAACTTTGGAGGACGGTATGGCGGATAATGAAGCACTGTTTACGCCTGAGCTGGTGTTTTTTGATTGGGAGTGCGCGACGCCCGCCGAGGTGTTTGCGCGACTCGAAGGCGAACTTGCCCCACGCGGCTACATTGGCACCGGTTGGCTCGACGCCGTCCGCACGCGCGAGGATGCCTATCCCACGGGGCTTGCCATGCCGGCGGCCAACATTGCCATCCCGCATACCGATCCGGGGTTTGTGGCTAAGCCCTACATCGCGGTGGTGAAGCCGGCCACGCCCGTGACATTCAATGCTATGGCGGGCATGGGTGCCCCTGTGCCGGCGCAGATCGTCATCAATTTGGGCATTGCCGAGCCGGGCGGCCAGGTCGAGGCCCTGCAAGCGCTCATGAATATCTTTATGGACGCGGACGTCGCAGCCGATGTGCTCGGCCAGACCACGCCCCAAGGCATGGTCGACGCCATCCGCCGCCACTTTTAAAGCCGGCACTTGGGGACTGTCCCTAACTGCCGGCAGAAAAGGAACGTCCCCAAGTGCCAGGGTTGCCCCTTTGTCGCGGGGGCTGCGTTGTGACACAATGGCGTTTGTTCGATTCGTGATGCGAAAGGCCAACTATGGCAAACAAGAAAAAGAACTCCGAGGCCGTACCGACGCCCGAGCAGCAGGCCCGCGCCGCGTCGAGCTCTCGCAAGAAGCAGCGCAAGACCCGCGTGTCCAAGACCGTCAAGATCGTTCTGGTGGTCATCGGCGTGCTGGCAATGCTACTTTCCGTCTCGGCCATGGCGTGCTCCGGCCTGATGTCGCAGGCCGAGGACACCTCGGGCTACAAGCTTACCGGCGGTGTAGCTGCCACTATCAACGGCACCAACCTCACCGAGGACACCGTGACCAAGCAGATCATGAGCATGCGCACGTCCTACGGCTACACCAAGGACAAGGACTGGGCACAGTATCTGGTCGACAACGACCTCACGCCCAAGAAGTACCGCAAGCAACTCATCGACTCCTACACGCAGCAGATTCTGCTTCAACAGGCACAGAAGGAGAACGGCGTGACGGTGTCGGACGAGGAGGTCGAGAAGGCTTGGAAGGACGCGTGCAAGAGCGCGGGCGGTGCCAAGGCCTTTAAGAAGACCCTTAAGACCTACGGCTACACCGAGGACACCTACAAGGACTCGCTCAAGGAGAGCCTGGCGCAGCAAAAGCTTAAGGATGCTGTGGCGCCCACCAGCAAGCCCAAGGACAGCGAGATTGTCGATTACATCAACGAGAACCTGTCCAACTACAATGACGCCCGCCGTTCGTCGAATATTCTGATCAAGGTCGATTCCGACGCTTCCGATGAGGACAAGGCCGCCGCCAAGGCCAAGGCGCAGGAGTGCCTGGACAAGATCAACTCCGGCGAGCTGAGCTTTGAGGACGCCGTAAAGCAGTACTCCGACGATACCGGCTCCAAGGATAAGAAGGGCGATGTGGGCTGGGACAAGCTCACCACCTTCGTCGACAGCTACCAGGCGGCGCTCGAGGGGCTCAACAAGGGCGATGTGAGCGACGTCGTCGAGTCGACCTATGGTTACCACATCATCAAGTGCACCGACTACTTCCATGTCGATAATCAGGTCGATGACATTAAGCAGGTACCCAAGGACATCAAGAAGTACGTCTCCAACGTGGTGAAGACGCAGACGGCAAGCACCGCGTACGGCGAGTGGCTGGAGCAGTACAAGAAGGACGCCGACATCACCGTTAACCCCATGCCTAAGGACGTGCCCTATAACGTGAGCCTGAAGGGCGTCACCAAGAGTTCGACCGACGACGCGTCGACGACTGAGTAATCATGGGGCGGCGCCCGCGTGAGTGCCGCCCACGCTATTGAGGAGGATTTGCAGATGACCAACGAAGAGCTGCAGAAGGAAATGATCGCGGCCATGAAGGCTAAGGACAAGGTTCGCCTGTCCATCATTCGCCAGGTCAAGGCCGAGGTGAAGAATATCGAGGTCAACGAGCGCCGCGATGTGACCGAGGAAGACGTCAACAGCATGATCAAGCGTCTGATTAAGCAGACGAGCGAGACGCTGGAGATGTCCATCAAGGCCGGCACCGACCAAGAGCGTACCGATAACCTGAGCGAGCAGGTCAAGATTCTGGAGAGCCTGCTGCCCGCGCAGGTTTCGGGCGAGGAGCTCGAGGCTCTGATCGAGCAGGTTATTGCCGAGCTGGGCGCCACGTCCAAGAAGCAGATGGGCCAGGTCATGGGCGCTCTGGGCAAGGCCACCGGTGGCAACTTCGACAAGCCGGCAGCAGCAAAGATCGTTGGCGCGAAATTGGCGTAATTTGTTACGCGGTTTTACCAAACCGCGTAACGGCTCGACGCTGCAAACCCGTACACACGGCAATCTGACGTTCAATTTCAAGGGCGCAACCATAAGGTCTGCGCCCTTTCATTTCACGTCACCTTGCTCGCGTGTACGGGTTTTCGCTGACTTATGCTCAACAAGGGCGGTTGTATTATTTTCGGTGCTCATTGGGGACAGACTTAAATGAGTACCCACGGGGGGTACTCATTTAAGTCTGTCCCCAATGAGTGGGTGGAAGGTTGCGGGTTCTTTACGGGAATGTAGTGTGGGCTGCGGAAACGTGGTTCTTTCCGTACAATAGTTCAACTCGTGTAAACGCAGGGAAGGGACATTCATGGCAGACATGATCGAGATTAAGCATCTCAACAAGTACTTTGGCGACCTGCATGTGCTCAAAGATATCAATCTCACCGTCAAGCGCGGCGAGAAGCTCGTAATGATCGGGCCTTCCGGCTCGGGCAAGTCGACGCTCATCCGTTGCGTCGATTATCTGGAGGAGCCCACGTCGGGCGAGGTCGTCATCGACGGTACGCCGCTTACCAAGAAGAATCACCTGGAGATGGCTCGCAAGTATAGCTCCATGGTGTTTCAGCAGTTCAACCTGTATCCCAACATGACGGTGCTGGGCAATCTGACGCTTGCGCCCATCAAGCTGCAAAAGAAGAGCAAGGAGGAGGCGACCGAGATCGCCATCGCCGCGCTCAAGCGCGTTGGCATGGCTCATAAGGCCGGCGAGTATCCGCAGAACCTCTCGGGCGGTCAGCAGCAGCGCATCGCTATCGCCCGTGCCCTGTGCACTAAGCAGCCCATCATCCTGTTTGACGAACCGACCTCGGCGCTCGACCCCGAGATGGTCCAGGAAGTCCTGGACGTTATGATTGAGCTCGCGCAGGAGGATATCACCATGATCTGCGTGACGCATGAGATGGGCTTTGCGCGCCAGGTGGCCGACCGCGTCATCTTTATGGAGGACGGCCGCATTCTGGAGGAGGGTACGCCCGAGCACTTCTTCGATAATCCCGAGAACCCGCGCTGCCGCGAGTTCCTGTCCAAGATTCTGCACTAGGCGCGGTGATGGACATGACGGATATGACGAGGGCGGCCGTGTCGCGCCGTCACTTTTTGCAGCTGGCTGGCGCCGGCATGCTTGCGCTGACGGGGACCGCGCTTACCGGTTGCGGCAACTCCACCAGCGGCGAGGGCTCCGACAAGGGGTCCAAGCTCGCGGCCATCAAGTCGCGTGGCCATCTGAATGCCGGCGTTAAGAAAGACGTTCCCGGCTATGGCTATTACGACACCGCCAAGGGTCGCTTTGAGGGCATGGAAGTCGATTTGTGCTACCAAATCGCCGCTGCCGTCTTTGGCGTGAGCTACAAGGATGCCCGCGCCCAGGAGCTGGTCGAGTTTACCGACGTAACGCCCAAGACGCGCGGCCCGCTGATCGATAACGGCCAGCTCGACGTGGTCGCGGCGACCTACACCATCACCGACGAGCGTAAGAAGAGCTGGGATTTCTCAACGCCGTATCGCACCGACTACGTGGGACTCATGGTCAAGAAGCGTTCGGGCTTTACCTCGATTGAGGACCTGGACGGCAAGGTCATTGGCGTGAGCCAAGGTGCCACCACGCAGGGCCTGATCGAGCAGATGATCAAGGACAACGGTTTTAGCTGCAAGCCCGAGTTTAGGGCCTTTAGCGGCTACCCCATCATCAAGAGTTCGCTCGACGCCGGCAATATCGACGTCTTTGCCATGGACCGCTCTACGCTGGCAGGCTACATGAACGAGACCGTCGAGCTGCTGCAGCCCGAGGTCAAGTTTGGCGAGCAGGGCTACGGCGTGGCGACTAAGAAGGGCTGCGACCTTTCGGCCGTGGTCGATCAGGTTGTCTGCGATCGCCTGGCCGACGGCTGGCTCGACCAAGAGGTCAAGACCTGGGGTCTTGTGTAGGCGCTCGGCGTAGGAAGGAATCAAATGCTCGAAGGATTGTTTGACGCCGACCGCTGGTCGACGACATTTCAAAACATGGGGCCCTTCTGGGAGGGCTTTGGCGTGACGCTGCAGGTGGTTGTTGCCGGTCTGCTGTTGTCGCTGGCGTTGGGCACGCTGCTGGGCGTGTTCTCTACCACCCGTTCGCGCGTGCTGCGCGCCATTAGCCGCGTGTACGTGGAGTTTTACCAGAACACTCCGCTGCCCGTGCAGGTGCTCTTTATGTATATGGCCGGCCCGCAGTTCTTGCAGGCCATAACCGGTGCCGACCAGCCGGTGCGTATTGCGCCGTTCGTGCTGGGCTTTTTGGGTGTGGGCCTGTATCACGCGGCCTACATTTCGGAGGTCATCCGTACCGGCATCGAGGCCGTTCCGCGCGGTCAGATGGAGGCGGCTCAGAGCCAGGGCTTCACCCGCGTGCAGTCCTACTGGTACATCGTGCTGCCCCAGACATTCAAGATCATTCTGCCGCCGCTGTGCAACCAGGCGCTCAACCTGGTCAAGAACACGTCGGTGCTGGCGCTCGTGGCCGGTGGCGACCTTATGTATCGTTCCGACAACTTTGTGAGTCTGTACGGGTACCTGCAGGGATACATCGTCTGCTGCCTTATGTACTTCATCATCTGCTTTCCGCTCGCCATGCTGGTGCAGTGGCTCGAGCGCCGCTCCAAGGAGCGTCCGCGCGGCGTGAGCCTGGCCGAGCTGGGGCTCGACAACGTAGAGGAGGCCTAGCGCATGGAAATCTTCAACGCGACCAACCTGCTCTACATTTGGGGCGGCTTTGTTAAGACCATCGAGATCTCGGCGCTGTCGATCTTTTTCTCGCTCATCTTTGGCACGGTGCTGGCGCTCGTTAAGAGCTATGCGCCCCGCCCATTCCGTATTTTGGTGAGCGCCTATATCGAGCTGTTCCGCTGCACGCCGAACCTGCTGTGGATCCTGTTTATCTACTTTACGGTGCAGGGTCTGGACATTGTGATTTCGACCATCGCCTTTACGCTGTTTACCAGCGCTGTTATGGCCGAGATTGTGCGCGGCGGCCTCAACTCGATTCCGCGCGGCCAGTTTGAGGCGGCGCAGAGCCAGGGCTTTGGCTTCTTTGCCACCATGCGCTACATCATTCTGCCGCAGACGTTTAAGACGATTATTCCGGCGCTGTTTAGCCAGTGCACGACCGTCATTAAGGACAGCTCGTATCTTTCGGGCATTAACGTGGCCGAACTCATGTACACGGCAAACGTCGTGATGGCCCACGCGATCGATCTGTCGCAGGTGCTTATGCTCTACGGTCTGGTGTTTGCGATGTACTTTGTGCTCAACTTTGGTATCTCGCTGCTGGTCCGAGCATATCAGCGCCGCATCGTAGCCGCATAGTCCTGCTTCCCCAAGCACGGCACCTTGCCCCTCAATCGTCGCTTGCGTACATTTAGTACGCGGCGCTCCTCTTTCGGGGCAATCTGCCGCACTTGGGAAACCAGGACGGTCGTAAGTGACAAAATGGGAATCAGGAATCGCCTATTTCTCATTTGTTAGAAAGGAATCGCGATGAGCGATCTGGAGAACAAGAAGAGTCCCGTGGTCATTACCATCGCGCGCGACTTTGGTGCCGAGGGCCACGAGATTGGACGCATCCTCGCCAACGAGTTGGGGATTCCTCTGTACGATAACGAGCTGCTAGTGCGTGCGTCGCTGCGTGCGGGTGAGTCGCTCGACAAGATGGCCGCCTATGACGAACGTCTGGCCGTGGAGAACATGGCGTTTCTGCCCGACCGCTACGATGCACGTTCGTACTCGGATAAGTTGTTCCAAAAGATGAGCCAGGTGATTTTGGATCTGGGCGAGACCGAGAGCTGCATTATCGAGGGTCGCCTGTCCGACTACCTGCTGCGTAACAACCCCAATCACATTGCCGTATTGGTGACCGCTCCCTTTGAGGACCGCGTCGAGATTGTGCGCAAGAAGCGTGGCCTTAATAAAAAGAAGGGTGCCAAGCTGGTCAAGCAGCAGCAGAAGGCGCGTGAGGCATTCTACAAGCGTTACAGCGCCGGAAAGTGGAAGATGACGAGCGGTAAGGATATCGTCGTCAACCGCGCCAAGCTGGGCCGCGAAGGCTGCAAAGACGTTATCGCCGCTGCCTACCGCTACAAAGTAGCGCAGCTCGAAGACTAACCGACCAAAACCACCACAAGGGGGACACACAGGCACCTTTGTGGTGGTTTTTGTTTTAGGCCGAGGGGAAGGCCTTGGTGAGACCAGCGCGCGTTTGCGTGTCGGTCTTTTGGTAGATGGAGCTCAGGTGACGCTGCACCATGCGCATCGAGATGCCGAGCTCCTCGGCGATCTGGTTGAGCGGGCGCTCGTCCTGGGTAACGGCTACCAGCACGTCGACTTCGCGCGGGGTGAGAGCGTGGTTGGCGATGAAGGCTTGGCGCTGCTCCTCGATACTTGGTGCTGCCAGCGCCTCCTCGGCAAGCTGTTGATGTTCGCGCTCCTGCTCGGTTTGGGGCAGGCGGAACAAGCCGGCTGCCACGAATGCTGCGCAGGCGGCGACGAGCAAAATGAGCGCGCCGATCATAATGAGGGCAACGTTATCCGAGGTCACGAGAGCAAGCGAGATGCCTGATGTGGTGAAAGCGCATACATTGTTGGCGGCGCGGCCCATGCCAGCCCAAAGAGCGGGCGCATGCATGCGCGGTGCCAGCTGTGTAAAGGTGGCAGTGAAGAACGTGACGAAAAAGCCCGAGCTCAGGTAAAAGACGACAAGGCCCAGGTTGGGATCGGCGCCGGCCTCCACGGCCAGGATGGAAATGGTCGAGAGCACGGCGATGCCGAGCATGACAAGTCCCATGTAGCGGCGCTCGGCAAGATCAAAGATAAGACCGGCGGCAAGGCCGCTTGCTGCCAAAAAGAGGCGCGGCCAGGTCTGCACGGCAATGGTGCCGTGGGCGTTGGAGAGCGTGACCACGTTGTCGAGGGTCGAGAACAAGCAGGCGAGAATCATGACGAGCGCGATGCTCCAACACGCCTGCTTGGCGAGGGCGTGAGAGGGCTCAACAAAGGGATTGATGGCGGGGTTCGCGGCTGTGTCTGTGTTTTGAGGAACAGCGCTGAGGGCAGAGATGGCGATCGTCGCTGTGCCGAGAACGATAAGCTCTGCGATACCGCCGCAATTGAGCAGGTTGACGGCGAACTGCATCAGGATGCCCGCGGCATAGGCCGCTCCCGCGCCGGTGGCGAGTTTGGGGTCATCCTGGAATGCCAACGAAAAGGCGTGGTGAGCAGCGGCGCCCAGCAGACCGAGCCCAAAGAATGCCACGCAGCCCAGAATCTCGAGCACAAGCGGGGCCGTAGGGAACTGAATTTGCGTCAGGCCCATGATGACGATAGGGACGGCGGCGGCGTTGACGGCTGCTAGTGAGTGGCCTTTGCGCTGTGCGAGCCCGAACAGCGGCGCGTACCCGATAAAGCCGAGCACGCTCGCACCCAGAATAACGCCCTGTGCGATTACAACGCGTTCGGCACCGGAGAGCAGCCCGACATTGATATCGAAGCGAAACTCGGCGGAAAGAAAGGCGAAGGTAAAAAGAGCGAGTGCCAGAAGCGCGTTGATTTTAGGCTTACTTAGGTTCAAGGACGGTCCTTTGGATGGACGAATAATCGTGTCCTCGATTGTAGACCATGACGGTAGGGGGTGGGCCTTTCGGGGGGGGCGCGCTTGGCAATAGCGTGCTCGTTGCCTTTTGCGCTGGCAGGTGCGCCACATGAGAATTTGTGCCCCAGGATCCGGATATCTTCCCGTAACATGGTGTTATAGAAGCACCCCTTACGACAAGGAGGCTCACATGCGAACGCAAATCCATGACAACCCAATCGACCACGGCCGCGCGTGCTCGCTCTCCCACGGAACATGGCGCCGCGTGGGCGCAAAACTCGCCTGCGCGGGGGCCCGCGCGCTCATGGCCGGCCAGCTGCTGCTGCCGAGCGTGGCGCTCGCCGCCGACTGGGTCAACGTGGGCGGCACGCAGTACGACGCGGGCACCGCTGCCGGCGACGAGGCAGGAACCTGGTCCTGGGACGGCGCCGACGACATGAAGCTTAACGGCTACGACGGCGGCTCCATCGGCGCCAAGGGCAACCTCACCATCGGCGTGACGGGCACCAACACCGTCACGGCCGACGCCGGGCAGAGCGCCATCGCTGTTAAGAACGGTAACCTTGCCATTACCGGCGACGGCACCCTGAATGCGACGGCCCAGAACGATGTGATTACGGCGATAGGCGACGGCAGGACCGGCGGCGATGTGACCATCAGCGGCGTCAGCGTCAACGCGACGGCTTCGGGTGCAGCGGAAAATGTGGCGGGCATTCGCGCGACGGCCGGCAGCGTGACAATCGATAAGGGCGCTGATGTCAAAATCGAGGCGAAATCGGCTGAAGGATCTTGGCGTCCAATGGAGGTCATCTGCGGTCTCCATGCTGATAACATTCCAAACAGACACGCTGCCCAGGAAGGCGAGCAGGAAGAGTCGGATTCCGCTTATGAGCACGGCGGCGATGTCACCGTCGATGGCGCCAGTCTGTCGATTAAGACTGGCGATGCCTCGTGGGCTTCCATGTGCATCAATACGTTTGGTATCAAGAAGAATACCCTCATGAAAATCGTCAACGGAGCCGATGTCACGCTTTCGGCTGGTAGTGCGGCTTCGCTCTCGGCTGGTATCAGCGCGCGCTCGCAAGACGGTGCGGTGTGGATGCTTGTCGAGAAGTCGAACCTCACGTCTCGAAGCCTGTCTGCCGCAAGCGGCATCGACGCCGATCGCAATCAAAGTTTTGGAATCATGGCAGAGGCAAATACCAGGTTTGAAACGCCTCGTATCCAGATTTTCAAATCGAAGATTGAGGCTTCGGGCGCGACTGCGGGGATTTATGCGATCAACCGCAACGTCGTGAATACGACCATGTACCATGCCGCGATGATCGATTTACGAGGGAACGCGACGATTACGATTCCGATGGACGGCGCCGTGCGCGATGTGAAAAAGGATGTCGATACGGGGCAATGGCCTAGTTCCCAGAGCGGGCAGGTCATCGGTGTTGCCGGTTCGTCTACGATTTCGGATATCGTCGGTTCTGCTGAGGTCGCCCATGATGTGGTGATTGATTTTGGAGACGGGCAGGAGCCGGACCCAACGCCGGACCCCGAGCCGGCTCCGGAGCCCGATCCCATGCCCAATCCCGAGCAGAAGCCTGACCTCAAGCCCGTAGACAAGGATGCAAAGACCACCAAGACCGTTACGACCAAGACTGCAGCTGGGGCCAAAAACGCTTCCGGCGCCCTGGCCGCCACGGGCGATAGCGCCGCGATGGCGGCGGCAGCCCTCGGCATCGCCGGTGCGTCCGTCATCGGCGCCGGTTTCGTTGCGTCCAAGCGCCGCAACCGCTAGCGTAATCTTTCATAGCCATTTTCAGCCGCCGCGCGGGCATAAATGCTCTTGCGGCGGCTCTTTGTATTTCCGCAGGTAGATGCCTAGGTTCGCATCTACGAACCTAGGCGTACGGAGTCATTTGACACATCTTGGTGGTACAGGACCACCACAAAGGGGACAGGCACCTTTGTGGTGGTATGCCCCTACGACCAAGGAGGCCGTTATGTGCGGAAGCCACTTTGGAAAGCAAACCCAGCGCGAGCGTACCTGCTCGCTGGTTCACGGTACCTGGCGTTGTGTGGGTGCCAAAATAGCTTGCGCCGGCGCGTGCGCGCTTATGGTCGGTCAGCTGCTGCTGCCGAGCGTGGCGCTGGCGACGGAATGCGCCGATCCCGCCGCTGGGACGGATGAGGTTGCCGCAGCTCCGGTGACGCCGACGGTTGCGGGGGATACGGCTGCAACGACCGCACCAGCTGCTTCGACCGCGCCTGCAACCGATGCTGCTCCGGCGGCGCAAGCCACCGTTGAGCCTCAGCAGACGGCCCCGACTGGCGCCACCGATGAATCCAACGATGCGGCACCCGCTGAACAAAATACTCCCAGCGACAACGCCGCCATGCCGGCGAGTAACGCCATCATGCCCTGCGGTGTGACCGATGTTGTTGGCGGCAGCGGCGTTAGGGTCAATATTACGGTGCGGAACAATTACACCGACATCAAGAAAGAAGAAACGATTGAGTATGTGAAGGGGATTGCCCTTGTAGATGGAGACCAGTCTGCTCTCGATGGTAGCGCTTTGACTTTTATCGGCCTGGGGGACTTGATCGTCCATGCGGCGTATGACAGTGCGAGCAATAAAACAACGCTTACCCTGGATATCAGCAAGATTCAGAGACAGAAGGAGGAGCAGAAGTACTTTACGGAGTACAAGGAGAATAAGTCCAAGATGACGACCACCTATGATGGATCCAAGCTTACGTATACGGGTACAGAGCCCGGGAATATCATCATCGGTGATCCGGACGACGCCTTTAAAGGAGACACCGAGGCGACCGGGAAACCCACTATTAACGAGATCCGGGATGACTACTACACCCGCACCCATGTCTACGAGAGGGCGTGCCTTGTTATCCCGGCAGCGGAATCAGAATCGGAATCCATCTCCTTTGCCAATGTTCAGAATACGAACTTCAATTGGCAGCTGGATACTGGTCCGCAGGCGACGGCAGGTGTCCCTAACTACGATGCAGATAAATACGAAATCGCTTATGAATGCTGGCAGGAATTTGAAAACAACGAACCCGTTGCTGCCTGGTATTCCGATAACGGCTCACATGGTTCCCTGCCGACTATTACAAAGTTTAAAAGCGGGAAAGAGTACGTGTATTCTCTTATGCTGAAGCCAAAAGACGGATATTCCTTCAGCGGTGAAACCGTTGTTACCGTAAACGGGGAAACAGTAAAGTCGAGTCTAAGCGGAGAATTCCTGTATGTCCCTGCTATTAAAACAATTACGATGCCTGCTTCGTCGGAAAACGAAGCCCTCCATAACCTGAACGTCAACGACGTGAAGACCGACTACGCGCCCGGCGAGGCGCCGCGTGCGACCGCGACGATTCCTGCCGCCGATGCCGATAAGTATGAGATCGCCTATGAGTGCTGGGGAGAGATGGATGGCAGCGACCCTGCGGAGCTCAAGCCCGTTGCCTTCTGGTATTCCGATCCCGCAAAGTACACGCCGGGCATGAAGAAGATTGACCACTTCGAAGAGGGCAAGTTCTACATGTACTCCGTTGAGCTGAGGCTCAAGGGCGACAATACCGTGGCCGATGACTGCAATATGAACGTCAACGGTCATTGGGTGCACCACACAAAGACCGCCAACCGCGTCTTCGCGCCAAACGCTGACAATATGCTGTGCGAGCAGCCGATCGACGAATGGCGGGCCATCGACGTTATCGAGATCAACGGCGCCACGACCACCTTCAAGGCGGGCGATAGGCCGGTCTTTACGGCGAATGTTCCGACGGGTTCCAACTCCCTTCCTCAGTGTGAGTTCTGGACGGGCAACGACGGCAGCGAAGTGAACTCCCAGAAGTTCTGGGATCAGAACATTACAAACCACATCGATGCTTTTAAGCCTGGCGTGACCTATCGCTACGGCATCTACCTCAAGTCCGCGCGCGGCTTCTACTTCACGCCCGACACCAAGCTGGTGATCAACGGCCAGGAGTGCGGCTACCAGGTCGCGGATAGCGTATCCGATGAGGACAGCGGCTGGATCTACACCCTGTGGCTCAACACCGATTTGACGTTTACGCCCGAAGCCACGCCGACCCCCGATCCGCAGCCTACGCCGGATCCCAAGCCGACGCCGCAGCCTGAGGTTAAGCCTGAGACCAAGCCCGAGGTGAAGCCCGCGGCCAAGCCGGCCACGACAACCGCCACGACCAAGACGGTTGAGAAAACCACGCAGGCCAAGAAGAGCGATGCTGTCCTGGCTGCCACGGGGGATACCACCGCGATGACGGTCGCCGCCCTAGGCATCGCCGGCGCGACCGTAGCCGCCGCCGGCCTCGCCGCGACCAAGCGCCGCAAGCATTAGAGCTGGGTGACGGCTCTCGTTCTCGGCCTCAGCAAAATCTCAATCTGTAACACCAAACTGCCCAAAACGGCTCTAGATGTTACAGATTGAGATGAACCAAATGGCCGCCAATCTAATGTCTCGATCTGTAACACCAAGCGGGGAATTTGACCTCTAACTGTTACAGATCGAGACAAACTGGCCGGCCAAGTCCAGAACCGCCACAAAGGTGCCTGTCCCCTTTGTGGCGGTTTGCACAGGTAGAACGGTAGGTTCGTATATATGAACCTACCGTTCGCTTTGTTTTTGGACGACGATTACGCTGGATGACTTTTGGTTTGCAGGAAAGGAACGACCATGAGGTGGACCACTGTTCGAGCGCTTTGCCGCCGCCTGACCGTTGCCGCGGTGACCCTCACCATGGTGACGGGCTCGTTGCCTGTGGGCGCGTTTGCCGAGGCCCTCACCACCGATAGCACCTTTGTGCAGACGGATAACGGCCAAGCAGGCGACGCCGCTTCCGCCGATTCGGCTGACGCCCAAACGTCAGACTCTGCTTCCGCCGACTCCATGCCCGATGCCGGCGCTGCCGACCCCACAGTGCTCGATGCCGGTGACACCCCTACGCCCCCGGCCTCCGAGATTGCATCGGCGGCGGGCCTGACGGGCGCCGGGCAGACCGAGAGCACACCTGCGGGTACGCTCGCCACCGATCTTGTCGAGGGTAAGGAGCTCGCCGAACAGCAGAAGCAGGAGGAGGCTTCCGGTGCCGAGGCAACCTGGAACGAGGAACTTGAACTCTGGGCAACCTCGAAGGGCGCCACAGGCGTAAAGGACGAATACGACGATGGCTACGTGGCCGGCGAGCAGACCCCCGCGCAGTACTACTTCTCGATCGATAGCCTCACCAACGAAATTTCTATCGAGTATGGCGACGCGGGCATTACCACGTTGGAGGTGCCCTCGACCATCGACGACAAAAATGTCGTAAGCCTTACGGGTATGGGAAGCGCTGCGCTCACATCGATCACCTTCGCCCCTAATTCGCATGTCCGCTCTGTGGGCGGTTTGGGCGGCAGCAGCATCAAAGAGATCGCACTGCCCGATTCGGTCGAGGAGCTCAAGAGCTATGCATTCTACAAAAGCAAGACGCTCCAAACGGTAACCTGGCCCAACAACGCGGCCTTTACCACGATTCCCGAGCAGGCCTTTAAGGAATGTGAACAACTTGACGACAATGTGGTGGCAACGCTGCCGCCTTCGGTCAAAACTATCGCCTATCTTGCATTCGCCTATTGCGGCGTGCCACAGTTCTATGTCTCGGACACAACAGTGCTCACCTTTACGCAGATCAATGTGCCGGGCACGGTGGAGCGGATTGAGCAACATGCCTTTGACGGGTGCTCCTTTGTGTCGTCGGTGACGATTGGCGATGGTGTCAAATCTATCGGGGCGCTCGCGTTCGCCTCTCTTGATCCTGCGATTGCCGGCAAAGAGATTGTGCTACCCAAAAGCGTGGAAATGATAGAGTGGGGAGCTTTTGAGAACACGAGATACGGAAACGAGACGAACCATAATGCCGTTGCCCTGCGCGTGATGAACCCCGATCTTCAGTTTGGTGAGGCGGGCTATTCGGGCGACTATAATGAGCGCGTGACAATCGATGGCGTAACGTATGCGATTCCCTTTAGTGAAGGCCAGACCATCTATGCCTATGCGACCGATTCGACTGGCAACCCCTCGATGGTCAAAAAGCTTGCCGATGCCGTGGCCGATCGCAAGGACTCCGTCGATTCCTCGAAGCCTGCCTATACCTTTGAGTGGATGGGCGAGGCGGCCCAGGTGACGGGCAAACTTCCCCAGAGCGCGACGGCTACACTCGTGCAGGCGGGGCAGTCCACGCCGCTGGCGGTTGGCGATGACGGCAGCTTTACAGCGGACGCTCTCTCCAAGACAGCAGCCACCCTGCGCATTTCGCTCAGCGGTTACTATGATATGGTGCTGGCGCGCCCGGGCGACCAGATGACGGGCACATGGAATATCGGAGAGATTAAGGCGGAGGACTTTACCAAGATTCCGGCCTCGCGCGCGATTGAACTCAACGTGGGCTATCTTGAACCGATTGTGGGCCAGGATAAGACCGAACGCATTGAGCTCGATAGTCTCGATAACATCGATCTGACGGTGAAGAGCGGCGGCAAGACGCTTAAGCCTGCCAAGGGTGACAAAGAAAACGACTTCCGTATCCAGGGCACAGCACTCGTGGTGTCGCAGGCCATTGCCGACGCGGACCAGGATCTGGAGATAACGCTCGAGCCCAAAGACAGCCTCAGGCTGGGTGGGGCGACGGCGACGGTGAAGCCCTCGGCCGGCAAGCTCGATATCGACTTGAAGCCTTGGGGCACGGCGACGGTCACGACCAAGGGCGACTACCAGGGCGCCAACCGCGTGCTGGTGTTCCGTACGTCCGACGGCAAGCTCGTCGCCGACGGTGTCACCTATTTGATGGGTTACGAAGACGATGGCACCACGCCTATCATGAAGGCCGAGACGCCGCGCCTTAAGGCCGGTTCGTACACCATCGTCGCCTTTAACAAGACGAGCTACGACATCCAAGCGACGAGCTATTCCACGTTTAGCCGCCTAGGGCTGACCGTGGGTAAGCATATCGCGCAAAAGCAGGTGAAGATTGAGGACGGCAAACAGCTCGACGTGACGCTCGACGTCCCCACGTTTGACGTGGAGACGTATCGTGCCGAGCGTGGGCTGACGGCGGGCTCGGTTATCGCTGATTCGTCCGCGGTCGTTGGCGTGGAGACCGAGCTGCGCATTCATTACGAGCTCAAGGACAGCCAGGCTGCCAAGATTGAGATTCCGCTGGCCAAGGATGCCGTCGAGGATGTGTCCGCAGGCGCTCGCGAAGCCGGCGCCAGCTCCGATGCCATGTGGGCTGGCACAACTTGGGAGGGCGATAACCTCGTTCTCAATATGAAGAAGGGCATGGGCGCCGATGTGTTTGTGCGCTTTAAGCCTAAAGCCGCGGGCACCTATGCCATCTCGCCGCTCATTACGCTGGGCGAGGTGACATTGCCGCTGGGAAGCACCACACTCGAGGTTAGAGGATCGCGCATCGAGGTCGACAACACCGACGTTCACAGCCTGCTGGGCAATGTGGCCTACGTATACGCAGCGCCGGGCAAGAGCGTGCAGCTCACCGTGGGCATGGGCGCCTCGGCCGCAAAGTACACTGGCAAGACCAATAAACTCGGCCGTGCCAAGATTGAATACGACCTGCCGCAGGATACGCTTGCCGCCGAGCGCGTGATGCTCGAGGCACGCGTGGGGTCGACCGACGTCGCCGCGGCTACCGCAGAGGTGACGGCTCGCAATTATGTGCGCTATGTTCCGGGCGCTTCGGTCTGGAACTTTGATGTGACGTATCGTGGCGGTACGCAAAACCTGGTCAAGGACGGCAAGGACACCGGCAAGAGCCTGTGGACCTTCCATCATCTGCCGCAAAAGAAGAACGCCTACTGGACGTTCGATATCACGCTCGAGGTGGGAAACGAAGAGGCCGCCGACACGCTCGACCTGTACGTGGACTGCGTGGATGGCAAGACGGTGACGATTCCTCTGACTCAAAAGTCGCGCGAGAGCACCCATGTGCGCTATGTGGCGGAGTATGTGGACGAGGGTTACCTTAAGCTGCTCGACGAGTTTAACAAAGCGAATGACTCGACCTATGTGAACTGCGGCAACTTTGAGCAAATCTTTATGCCGCAGACCTACCGCATCTCCAATGCCCAGCTTATGACCATGCTGAGTTTTGACGCCAAAGCTTCGGCCAAAAAGCATTCCGCCGCGGCCGAGGAGCGCCAGCAGGAGTTCTCGAATGCCGTGCAGCAGTGGCACGAGTATATGATGGATAACTCTTTTAACGACGTGGACCAGGCCTTTAACGATGCGATTGACCAGATGGTCGCCGATGCGTTTGCTGAGGAGGACAAGGACGGCAAGGACGAGGGCGGCAACGCGCGTAAGGCTCGTCGCGCCCCTGCTGCCAGCGACGGCGAGGGTGATGATGCTGGCAACGACGAGGCCGCGCAGTTTGCCGCCGAGCTTAAGGTTGCGGTTGGCGGCTCGTCGGCGCTGCTGACCAAGCGGGGCGACAGCTATGGCGTCAATGTGGACAAGATGATCTTTGAGGACGCGTACGGCACCGGCGAGGATTGGTACCAGGAACTCGCGTCGGCCCAGGGTGCAAGCGCGGCGGACGCGGCGGCGCTCAAGGAGCTTGTTGACCATGCATCGCGAGCGGAGTTTATTGCCCAGCAGGCCGAGGATCTGGTGGGCCAGTCGATGGGTATCGGCCAGCTCAACCAATACGGAAGCTGGAATGACGCAACCGCTGCGGCGCTCAACAAGTGTGCGGGCATTAAGGCCAGCGAGTACAGCGGCCAGTCGACGAGCGGGTTTAACGATTTGGGCCAGGCGCTCGGCAGCTCGCTGAGCTACAAGGCGGCTGACGACGATACCGTCAAGGGCTTTAAAGTCGCCGCGCCCGATGGCGAGCAGACGGCCTATATCGAGTCGGAATTTATCGAGAACTCCAATAACAACAAGAACCAGGCGCTTCTGTTTAACTCGATCGCCATGCAGTGCGACATTCTGGACAACCTGTACGATAACTGGAACGTGGTCCATAGCCTCAATAACTCTACGATTCGCGGCTGGCTTATGGCTTGGAAGCGCAACGGCGACGTGAGCGCCCATATGAAGCTCATCCGCACGATTCGCTCACTCAAGAGCTATAAGATCGAGTGCGAGATGTTCGGCCAGGTCTTTAAGACCGATGCGTGGAAGGCGGCCGGCCAGGCGTTTCCCGCGGCGACCCAGGGCATCGGCATCTTTACCGGCATTTACGGCGTGAACGATGCCAGCAAGAACTGGGAGAACGTGAACGTCCGTATGCAGAAGGTGAAGGGCGAGCGCGAGGGCTATGAGCTTCAGCATACGCGCTTGCTTGCCAAGCCCGAGAAGACCGAGGATGACTGGAAGTGCATTTACGCGCTGCGTGATGCCATGGAGAAGGCGCGTGCGTTTGAGGATCTGCTGTATCGCCAGCTCTGCCACGACAGCACCGATGTGGCGGTGGGCTCCATTATGACAATCGCCGGCGTGCTGACGGCCGGTTCGGCGGGTACTGTGGTGGGCGCTGCCTATGACGCGGCTTCGACCAGCGTAGGTTCGGAGCGCGCGATTAAGCTGACCAATGCCGAATGCGCCTACGATGTTGCCTGCGAGCAGGTGGAGCGCGCATGCCAGAATCGTATTACGGTCAACTGGGGCGAGCTGACCGATGCCGAGGTCTATAACGCCAACAAGGACGGCTTGATCTCGGACGAGAAGATGCAGTCGATCTTCGAGGCACGTTATCGCAATGTGGCCGCCAAGGCCGCACCCGATCCTGCGGGCGTGGTGTACGAGGGCCTGCTGTCCAATACGGTCGAGGGCGCGACGGTTGAGCTGTGGAGCGCCGACGATGCGGCCGGTACCAATGCAGTGCGTTGGGATGCCGAGGAGTATGAGCAGGACAATCCGCTTGCGACGGGTGCGGACGGTGCTTACAACTGGAATACGCCGACCGGCTGGTATCAGGTGCGCGTGACCAAGGACGGGTATGAGGAGGCGCGTTCGGCTTGGCTGCGTGTGCCGCCGATTCAGACTGAGGTGAACATTGGCTTGGTGTCGACGGCGGCGCCCGAGGTGGCTTCGGCCCATGCCTATACCGATTGCATCGAGGTTGAGTTTGCGCAGTATATGGATGCGAGCGACGATGCCCTGGCCGCATTGTACGCGCGGGGCTTGGGCGACGTGACGTATGCGTGGCTCGACAAGCAGGACGATCCCAATGGCAAGCCGTTGTCGCGCGTGCTGCGTATTCGCTATGCCGATGCGCGTGAGGCGGGCTCGACGGTGGCGTTTGAGCTCGACGGTGCTCGCAACTACGCCGGCACGGCCATGGCGCGCTGGGCAAGTGGCGAGCTTGTCGTGGGCGTTCGCGCCGACAAGCTCAAGCTCAACGTGGAGCAGGCCGTGACCATGCTTGAGGGCAGTGATTTTGAGCTGGTGGCGCATGTGACCGATAGGGCGGGCAAGCCGTTTGCGGGCGCCAAGGTTAGTGTTGGGCTGGAGTCCTCGGCTATCTGCTCTGTCGATGCCACCCAGGCCGTGACGGGCGAGGACGGCGCGGCGACGTTTGTGCTACATGGTGCTCTGCCCGGTTTGACGACGCTGACGGCGGCGGTGGACGGCACAGCGCTGTCCAAGCAGGTCGACGTTCGCGTGTCTGCCGAGGCAGTGCGACCGGCGCGACCGGTGGCGACGATTGGTGCGACGACGTTTGGTGCATGGTCGCCCAAGGAGAACTACATTACGGTGCCCAAGGGCACGAAGCTGGAGCTTTCGGCCGAGGATGGCACGACGATTTGGTACACCACCAACGACACCTGCCCCTGCCGCGACGAAGGCCGCGTAAAGTACACCGAGCCTATTGCGCTCGATAGCAATATGCATGTGCGCATTGCGGCACAGCGCCCTGGCATGTCGTACAGCGAGTATTCCGAGCGTCTGAACATTACGATTACGGTGACCGATGAGGCGGCGCCTGAGCCCAAGCCGGAGCCCGAGCCCAAGCCGGAACCCAAGCCGACGCCTGGCAGCGGTGAGCAGGGTGGCGGTGCGGATGGCTCTGGCGGTACCGGGGCTCCTGCGGGCGGTTCGACTTCGACGACGACCACGGTGACGACGGACAAGTCCAAGGGTAAGGGCGAGAACGGCAAGAAGACCGGCGGCACGGAGCTCGCCAGCACGGGTGACTCCGCCGCGATGACGGTCGCCGCTCTGGGCATCGCCGGCGCAACTGTCGCCGCTGCCGGCATTGCCGCGACCAAGCGCCGCAAGCGCTAGGTTTTGGCGACGGCGCCCATCCTCGGCTTCGTCAAAATCTAAATCTGTAACACCAGGCCAGTAAAAATGGCTCTAGGTGTTACAGATTTAGATGAACGGTCCGGCCGTCAGCCTAATGTCTCGATTTGTAACACCAAGCGGGATATTTGGCCTCTAACTGTTACAGATCGAGATGAACAGGCGGATGTTCGCACAATATCTTGATCTGTAACAACTACGAAGCTCAACGGGGTCTAACTGTTACAGATTGAGACAAACGCCGGAATTGGTTTGCCGACCAGACCCCAGATCACCACAAAGGCACCTGCCCCCTTTGTGGTGGTCGGGCGGCCGGCATAGAAAAAAGCCCCCGCCGGACGTGTGCTCGACGGGGACTTTGCCGTTTGATGGCGAGCGCTGTAGGTGATTACTCGCCCAGCAGGCTCTTGGTGATCGAAGCGGCGGCCTTCTTGCCGGCGCCCATCGCCAGAATGACCGTAGCGGCACCGGTGACGATGTCGCCGCCGGCCCAGATGCGGGGATCGGTGGTCTGGCCGGTCTCCTCGTCGGCAACGATGTAGCCCCACTTGTTGAGCTCCATCTTGCCGCCGATCTTGGCAGCGAAGGGGTTGGCGTTGGTGCCGATGGCCGAGATCGCGACGTCGCAGGGAATCTCCTCGATGGCACCCTCGATGGGCACCGGGCGACGACGGCCGGACTCGTCAGGCTCGCCGAGCTCCATCTTCTGGACCTTGACGGCGCACACGGAGCCATCCTCGCCAGCGACAAACTCGAGCGGGGAAACGAGCGGCAGAACCTCGACGCCCTCGGCCTTGGCGTGGTGCAGCTCGGCGCGACGGCAGGGCATCTCGTCCTCGGTACGACGGTAGGCGATGATGGCGTGCTCGGCGCCCAGACGCTTGGCGGTACGGACGGCGTCCATAGCCACGTTGCCGCCACCAAAGACGACGACGTTCTTGCCGTGCTTGGTGGGGGTGTCGTACTCGGGGAACTTGTTGGCCTTCATCAGGTTCACGCGGGTGAGGTACTCGTTAGCGAAGAAGACGTTGGGCAGGTTCTCGCCGGGGACGTTGAGGAACTTGGGCAGGCCAGCGCCGGTCGCCACGTAGATGGCGTCGAAGCCCTGCTCGAACAGCTCCTCGGCCGTGGCCATGTTACCCACGACGGAGTTGTACTCAAACTTGACGCCCATGTCCTCCAGGCCGTCAATCTCGCGCTTGACGACTGCCTTGGGCAGGCGGAACTCGGGGATGCCGTAGACCAGCACGCCGCCGCCGGTGAAGAAGGCCTCAAAGACGGTGACGTCAAAGCCGTTGCGGGCGAGCTCGCCGGCGCAGGTGATGCCGGACGGGCCGGAGCCGACGACGGCGACCTTCTTGCCGTTCTTGGGGGCCATCTTGGGCGTGGAGGCGAGCTCGGGGCGGTCACCCAGGAAGCGCTCGAGCTGGCCGATGGCCACGGGCTCGGACTTCTTGCCACGGATGCACTTACCCTCGCACTGGTTCTCCTGCGGGCAGACGCGGCCGCAGATGGCGGGAAGCATGGAGTCCTCGCGGATGGTATCGAGAGCGCCGCCGAAGTCCTTCGCGCGGATCTGCTCGATAAAGCGGGGAATGTTGATGTTGACGGGGCAGCCCTCAACACAGAACGGCTTCTTGCAGTTGAGGCAGCGCTCGGCCTCGGCCAGCGCCATCTCCTCGGTGAAGCCCTTGTCGACGGGGCGGAAGTCGCAGGCGCGCTCGGCAGCCGGCTCCTCGTTATCGGGGGTGCGGGGCGACTTCATATCGGCAACGAAACGACCGTTAACTAGTGGCATGCGCAGCTCTTTTCCTCATAGGCCTTGAGGGACTCGCCCTCTTCGGAACGGTAAGCGGCCTGGCGGGCACGAAGGTCATCCCAGTCGACCAGGGTGGCATCGAAGTCGGGGCCGTCGACGCAAGCGAACTTGGTCACGCCGCCCACCTCGACGCGGCAGCAGCCGCACATGCCGGTGCCGTCAACCATGATGGGGTTGAGCGACGCGGTGATGGGGGTGTCGTACTTCTGGGCGGTGAGGGTCGAGAACTTCATCATCGGAACGGGGCCGACGCAGAAGACCTGGCTCACGGCCTTGTCCTGCAGCAGGCGCTCCAGCGGAGCGGTGACAACGCCCTGCTCGCCGTAGGAGCCGTCATCGGTGGTGATGTGGATGTGGTCCTCGTCGAGGAGCTCGCGGAACTGGTCCTCCATGAGCAGGAGGTCCTTGGTGCGGGCGCCCATGATGGCGTGGACCTCGTGGCCGGTCTCGACCAGGTGCTTGGCGACCGGGAAGGCAATTGCCAGGCCGACGCCGCCGCCAATGACGGCGCAGGGGCCCTCGGCCATCTCGGTGGGAACGCCCAGCGGGCCCACGACGTCGCGCAGTGACTCGCCGGCCTCATAGGTGGAAAGCATCTCGGTGGTCTTGCCGATCACCATGAAGATGAACTCGACCCAGCCCTCGTCACCGTTCCAACCAGCTAGGGTAAACGGGACGCGCTCGCCCGTCTCGTTGGCGCGAACCATGAGGAACTGTCCAGCGTGCGCATGCTTGGCGATCGCGGGCGCCTCGATGCGGAACTTGAACACCTTCTCCGAGAACTGCGTCTTCTCCAGGATCTTATACATAGAACCCCTCTCTTGTTAGGGCCGCCGAACCGTGCCTCCACGGAAATGGACGGTAGCCCGAGTAAAACCGTACGCGCACAGGCGTTGTGCAGACATACGGTGCAAATTATACCCTCATGGACATGCTGTTTACGTGTGTCTTCGGCGGTTGGGAAAAGGGTTTATCCACTTCGACCTACCAAATAGGGATAGGTTTATTTTGGTCGGTTTTATCAGGCAAAACGGCAAAGGGGGCCGGCCTCGCGCTTTGGTGAGGCCGGCCCCCTTTGGAGCGTTATGCATGTATGGTGGCAGCGTGTTTATTGCGATGCGGCCACCGCGGCGTTTCCGCAGATAAAAGCCGCCAAAATAAACATCCCTAAATGGTAGGTTTTAGTGCTTGCCGTTGGCGGAGGCGGCGCCGTTGACGTGGTCGCGGGCATAGATCACGCCGTGCACGATGGCGAGACCTGCGGCATCTGCGGCGCGGGCGCAGGTGTCCTGGAAGTCCTCGGCCTCGCGGGCGCGCAGCTGCTTGAGCACATAGTCTGCCACGGCCATCTTGCCGGGAGGGTTGCCGATGCCGGTGCGGATGCGACTGAAGTCGCGGCTGCCCATCTTGTCGATGATGGAGCGCAGGCCGTTGTGGCCGGCGTGGCCGCCGCCCACCTTGACGCGTACGTCGCCGGCGGGAATGTCGAGCTCGTCGTGGATTACAAGCAGCTCCTCGGCCTTGATCTTGTACTCGCGGCAGAGCTTGGAGATGGGGCCACCCGAGGTATTCATATACGACTGCGGCTTGACCAGCACGATCTGGCGCTTGCCGCCCTCTTCCTCGGCATCGTTGATGTTGATGAGCGCGACCTCGGCGCCGGCCTGGTTTTTCCAGTACGTGACGCCGGCCTGACGGGCCAACTCGTCGATCGCCTTAAAGCCGGCGTTGTGGCGGGTTTCGGCATATTCCTCGCCCGGGTTGCCAAGCCCGGCAACCATGCGAATCTTAAGCGGCTGTGCGGCTGCCATATTTGTCCTTCCGTTACACATAAAAGTTTAATCAACGACAAAGGCTACCACGCCCGCCGAAGGCGAGACTTCGTTTCAGCGAAATCCCACCAGACAAAAGCGCGGCCGCGGCAGAGCGAGCCGTCGGAACAGAAGAACCCCCCGCGCGACCTTTGCGAAGCAAGGGGGAGCGCGGGGGTTTCTTCTGTTCCGACGGCGATGCGCCGGGTTGCAAGGACGATGCGATTACAGCGCGAAGTCGCCGCCGACGAGCGTGGAGACGGGCTCCTCGTGGTAAACGGCGGAGATGGCCTGAGCGAACTCCTCGGCGACCGAGATGGTCTTGATCTTGCCGCCGACCTTGACGGGGATGGCGTCGGTGACGACGCACTCGACGATGGGGGCATCGTTCAGGCGCTCGATGGCCGGACCGGAGAAGATGCCGTGGGTGGCGCAGACGTAGATGTCGCCGGCGCCCATAGCCTTGAGCTCCTTGACGTTGGCGCACAGGGTGCCAGCGGTGTCGATCATGTCGTCGTTGATGATGCAGGTCTTGCCCTTGATGTCACCGATGATGCCCATGACCTCGGCGGCGTTGTGGCGCGGACGGCCCTTGTGGGCGATGGCCAGGTCGCAGCCGAGCATGTCGGACAGCTTCTTGGCGGCCTTGGCGCGACCCACGTCGGGGGAGACGACAACCAGGTTGTCGGTGTCGAAGTGCATGTCGTTGTAGTACTGGCCAAACAGCGGCAGTGCGGACAGGTGGTTAACCGGGATATCGAAGAAGCCCTGGATCTGGCCCTGGTGCAGGTCGAGGGTGATGATGCGGTTGACGCCTGCGCGCTCGAGCAGGTTGGCGACGAGGCGGGCGGTGATGGGCTCGCGCGGGCCGGCCTTGCGGTCCTGGCGGGCATAGCCGTAGTGGGTGATAACGGCGGTGATGGAGCGGGCGGATGCGCGCTTGGCAGCGTCGGTGGCGATGAGCAGCTCCATGAGCATGTCGTTGACGTTGCCGCCGGCCACGGACTGAATCAGGAAGACGTCGGCGCCGCGGACGGTCTCGTCGTAGCGGGCGTAAATCTCACCATTGGCGAACTGCTTTAGCGTAAGGCCCGAAAGCTCGACCCCAAGGTACTCAGCGATCTTCTGAGCGAGGGGACGGTTGGAGGAACCGGAATACACGCGGATGGACTTGCGCATATTCTCCGACTTCTCGGGATCATTAATCGGCATTACCCTTCTCCTTTATATCGAATGCCATATAGATGCCTTGTTGCATTGTAACCGCGCGGCGGGGTTTATCGGGTCTTGATAACGTCTTTACCGTCAACGGACACGAACCGACCACTCATCCGGTCGCGCAGGTCACGATAGAAAAAAGGAGCCGTCCCCATGGAACAGCTCCTTTTGTGCTTGGTAAAACGTTATACCTCGTCGTCCTCGTGCAGACGGCGGCGATAATCGGCGGCCCAGCCCTCAATATTTACCTGACGGGCGCGGCCCAGACCAAGTGCGTCGGCCGGGACCGGCTCGGTGATGACGGAGCCTGCGGCCACGAGCGCGCCGTCGCCGATCTGGGCGGGCGCGACCATCATGGTGTCGGAGCCGATGAAGGCGTCCTTGCCGATGACGGTCTTGTGCTTGTGCACGCCGTCGTAGTTGCAGGTGATGGAGCCCGCGCCCACGTTGACGCCGGAGCCCATGGTGGTGTCGCCGATGTAGGACAGATGCGGCACCTTGGAGCCCTCGCCGATCGTGGACTTCTTGATCTCCACGTGCGTGCCGGCTTTGGAACCGTCGAGCATGTGAGTGCCCGGGCGCAGGTAGGCGCGCGGGCCGCAGTCGACGCCGTTCTCGATGACGGCCTCGATGGCGATGGTCTCATCGATGGTGCAGCCGCTGCCGACGGTGGTGTCGGTGAGGCGGCTGTTGGGGCCGAGCTGGCACTCCTCGCCCACGGTGACGTGGCCGATCAGGTGCGTCTGCGGCCACACGACGGTGTCGCGGCCGATGACGGCGTCGGGGCCGATCCAAGCCTGCGTGGGGTCGATGAAGGTGACGCCCTCGGCCATCCAGTGCTCGTTGATGCGGTCGCGAGCGATGGCAGTGAGCTGCGCGAGCTGGATGCGGCTGTTGACGCCCAGGCCATCGCGGTAGTCGTCGCAGTGGAAGATGGAGACTGCCTGGCCGTGGCCTTTGAGGATCTCGAGCATGTCGGGCAGGTAGTACTCGGATTGCGCGTTGTCGTTGCCGATCTCGTTAATGTGGGCGGCGAGCTGCGCGCCGTCAAAGGCGTAGCAGCCGGCGTTGCACTCCAGCAGCGTGGCGGCCTGCTCGGGCGTGCAGTCCTTCTGCTCGATGATGCGCTCGATCTGACCGTCGGCACCCAGCTTGATGCGGCCGTAGCCAAAGGGATCGGGCGGGGTCATGGTCATGACGGTGCAGGCGAGCTCGCCGGTAGCGACGGTCTGCGCGAACTTGGCGACGGTGTCGGCAGTGATGAGCGGCAGGTCACCGTTGAGCACGACGACGGGGCCTTGCGTGATGCCGCAGGCCTCGAGCGCGACCTTTACGGCGTGGCCGGTGCCCAGGCGCTCGGTCTGCTCGACGCACTCGACTTTGGTGGCGCTGTTGGCGTAGGCGCCGTCGATGAGGGCGCGCATCTCGTCGGCGTGGCTGCCGATGACGACCACGACGCGGCTGCAGCCGGCCTTGATGGTGGCGTCGACGATCCACTGGACCATGGGCTTACCCAGGATCTTGTGCGAAACCTTGCAGTGGTTCGACTTCATGCGGGTGCCCTCGCCGGCAGCGAGGATAATTGCGGTTGCGTCCATGTGATCTCCTGTTACGTTATAGAGACGTGTGTTTGGAAACGATACACGGCGCAATATGATACCGCAGGCATATGATGAGCGCGTAACGATTGGTTTGCGGCGGTTGAGGCTTGCGCCGCCGTCGTGGCGTTTGCGCTGGTTGTGCATGGCGGCGGCGCTGCGGCGTTGGCGTTTTGCGCAAGGGGATGGGAGGTGCCCGTGGATATCATGCGGGAGGAATCGGGCAACGAACCCGTCGCGGCATTTTCGATGTCGCATCCGGCGGTGCCGGCACTCTACATGGTGCTGACGTTGGGGCTCACCATGTTCTCGATGCAACCGGTGCTGATTGCGCTGTCGCTCGCGGGTGGGCTGGCGTACGGGCTTGCGACGCGCGGCGCCGCGCGTACGTTGGGGGCGCTTCGCTGGCAGCTGCCGGTGATTTTGATCATTGCACTGGTCAACCCGCTGTTTAGTGCATCGGGCTCGACGGGGCTGTTTCATATTGGCATGCGCGTGGTGTATTTGGAGAGCATGATGTACGGCCTGTGCATGGGTGGGCTGTTTGTGGCGAGCGTGCTGTGGTTTGAGGCCGCGGCGTCGATGCTCGAATACGACAAGGTGCTTGCGCTTTTGGGCAACGCCGCGCCGGTGATCGCGCTCATGATCTCGATGTGCATGCGGCTTATCCCACAGTTTTTGCGCCGCGGCCGCACGGTGCTGGCGGTGCAGGATGCGATTGATGTACCGGGACGCGCGCCGGCTGACCCCGTGCGCTCGCGCCTGCGGGCGTCGAGCGTGTTGATGGGCTGGGGCATGGAAGATTCGCTTGAGCGCGCGGATGCCATGCGCTCGCGCGGGTGGGGTGCTGCGTCGCGCCGTACGACGTATGCGCGGTATCGGCTGGCGCGCGGCGATGCTGCCGCGCTGGTTGGACTTGCGGTGTTTGGTGCCGCCGCGGTGGCGGTGGCGTGGACCGCGACGACGCAGTATTCGTTTTATCCGCAGCTCTCGATGCCCGCGCCGTGGCTGGGCTATGTCGTGTATGCTGCCTGGATGGTGCTGCCCTGCGTGTTGCATGCGATTGACGAGAAGAGGTTTGGCTGATGGCTCGGTTGGATAGGGGCCCGGTGTCGGGTGCGGCGTGCGGCCCGGATATGCCGGCGATTGAGGTGCGGAGCCTGAGCTTTGCCTACCCCGGGGCTGATGCTGCGGTGCTCGAGGGGCTCGACTGGTCTGTTCCCCAAGGTGCATTTGCGCTGCTTGTTGGCGGTACCGGATCGGGTAAGTCGACGCTGCTGTCGCTGCTCAAGCCCGAGATCGCTCCGGCGGGCGAGCGCACCGGCGATGCGCGCGTGCTGGGCGAGAACGTTGCCGACATGGACGTGCGCGCGTCTGCGGAGTGCGTGGGCTACGTGTTCCAGGATCCCGAGAACCAGATTGTGTGCGAGACCGTGTGGCACGAGATGGCGTTTGGCCTGGAAAACTTGGGGCTAGCGCGTGACGAGATGCGTCGTCGTGTGGCCGAGACCAGCTATTTCTTTGGTCTGGAGGACTGGCTTCATCGCGATACCGATACGCTTTCGGGTGGTCGCAAACAGCTGCTGTCGCTTGCCGCCGTCCTGGCACTGCGCCCGTGCGTGCTGTTGCTCGATGAGCCCACGTCTCAGCTCGATCCCGTTGCCGAGAAGAATTTTCTGCACGCGCTGTTTCGCGTGAACCGTGAGCTGGGCTGCACGGTTGTTGTGGCTACGCATCAACCGCGGCCGATGCTCGAGTATGCGACGTGTGCGTACCGGATTGAGGGCGGTCGCGTGCGCGAAGTGGCGGATATGGCTTCTTTGGGACGCCGAGAATCGCTGTTTTCCGATGACATGTTGGGGTGGGGTACCATCCGATGTGCAAAAAACGGAGTATTCAGCAGGCGTGAGGACAATTTGGGCTCTCTGGAGCCGCCCGGGGACGTATCGAGCGCGAAAAAAAGTTTGGAATTGGACAAATCGTCCGAATTTGTGGCACAAACGTCGCTCGAGAACGGCTCGGAAGCCTTCCCGAGTACGGATGGAAGCAGAATACTCCAAAAAATGCACGACGGGTCGGCTACCACCCTGTCGGAAGGCTGGTTTCGCTACGATCGCGTTGGCGGCTGGGTGCTGCGCGGGCTCGATGTGACGTTTTCAGCCGGCGCGGTGCATGCGGTCGTGGGCGGAAACGGCTGCGGCAAGTCGACGATGCTCTCGGTGCTGGCCAAGACGGCTAAGCTGCAGCGTGGCCGCATGGTGCGCGGGGCGGCCTCGGCTGCGCTGCTGCCACAGAATCCCAAGGCATTGCTGGTCGCCGAAACGGTGCGCGACGAGCTGATGGAATGGGCTTCGGCCTGCGGATACAACGAGGCCGCAGCACGGGAGCAGACAGCGCGCCTGGGCCTGGCGGGCTTGGAGGCGCGTCACCCGTACGATCTTTCGGGCGGTCAGCGCCAGCTGCTTGCGTTGGCAAAGCTGCTGTTGATTGGTCCGGAGCTGCTACTGCTTGATGAGCCCACCAAGGGTTTGGACTTGGCCAGCCGCCGCATCATCGCTCGCGCCCTGCGTGACCATGCAAATGCCGGCGGTACCGTCATCATGGCCACGCACGACTTAGACTTTGCTGAGCAGGTGTCCGACGACGTCGCCATGATGTTCGACGGCGAGATCGCCTGCATGGAGCCTCCGGCGGATTTCTTTGCCGACAACGTGTTTTACAGGGCGTGATGGGATGACGGATCATCGCGCCTCGCGCCTACTCACAAAAATGGAGATTCCGCTGTTGTTGGCGGTGCCGGCAGTGATGACTGCGGCGTTGTTGGCGGGCATTGAGCAGGCGGCGCTTGCCATGCTGGTTGTAGTGGCGCTCGTGCTCGCACTGTTCTTTGCGGGCTATGAGACATCACGTCCAGGCCTGCGCCAGATCATGCCCACGCTAGTGCTGGCGGCGCTGGCCGCGGCGGGACGCATCCTGTTTGGGCCCATTCCCGATTTTAAGCCCGTGAGCGCTATCGCCATTATCGCGGGTGCGACACTTGGCCGTCGCAATGGTTTTATGGTCGGCGCGTTGGCAGCGCTGACCAGCAATTTCTTTTTTGGGCAGGGCATGTGGACGCCGTGGCAGATGTATGCCTGGGGTCTGGTGGGCTATATCGGTGGCGCGCTGGCGCATGCGGGCGCGTTTGACCGCGCCGATGGAACCGCGCGAATGCCGGCGCTGTTGGCGTATGGCTTTGCCTCGGGCTTGCTGTATGGTGTCGTAATCAACGCGTATGACATCATCGGTTTTGTGCAGCCGCTCACCTGGGCAGGCGCCATAGCGCGTCTTGCCACCGCCGTACCGTTCGATATCACGCACGGACTCGCGACCTGCGTGTTTTTGGCCGCTCTGTACAAGCCCTGGTGTCGCCGCATCAACCGCGTCGTCGTGAAGTACGGGCTGTAGTGGTGGTTGCGCCGAGGCAAGAACCAATACTGTCTTGGTGTTATATCAAAACTATGCCGGTTTACGGGGCTAGATTGGCACAGACAGACCATACCGGCTTTTTTCGAAATGGAGTAAGCCGTTTGCCTGCGGTTTTATTATTTCGGAATTGCGTATGGTTGGGGGTTTGCGATTTAGCCCCGTAAACCGGCATAGTTTTGAAATGGCAGGTTGATATGACGGGCTTCGTGGCGGGCGGGCCGCGTGGATGCCCCCGCGAGGTGAAGATGACCCCTTTTTCTCCGTCCCCAGGGGATCAGTTGGGCTAGAACTCCAGGGCGAGGGTGACGGGGCAGTGGTCGCTGCCGAAGATGTCGCCGCGGATGCCGGTGTCGCGTACGTTGCCGGCGATTGCGTCGCTCACCAGGAAGTAGTCGATGCGCCAGCCTGCGTTGTTCTTGCGAGCATTAAAACGGTAGCTCCACCAGCTGTAGACGCCCTCGACGTTCGGATTTGCCGCGCGCCAGGTATCGGTAAAACCGGCGTCGAGCAGCTCGGTAAACTTGCCGCGCTCCTCGTCCGAAAAGCCTGCGTTGCCGCGGTTGGACTTGGGGTTCTTAAGGTCGATCTCCTCGTGTGCCACGTTAAAGTCGCCGCAGGTTACCACGGGTTTGCCGGTCTCGCGCTCGAGCGCGTTCAAAAAGCCGCGGTAGGCATCGTCCCAGGCCATGCGCACGTCGATGCGGGCGAGTTCGTTTTGCGCGTTGGGCGTGTAGACATCCACAAACCAAAACTTGTCGAACTCGAGCGCGCAGACGCGGCCCTCGGTTGCGGCTTGGGCGACGAGCTCGCCCGCCTCGCCCTCGCCGGCGTAGGGCAGCAGTGCATCGGCGTGCAGCACGCGCAGCGGTTCCTGGCGGCTAAAGACCGCGGTGCCCGAGTAGCCCTTGCGCTCGGCGTAGCTCCAGGTTTGGTGATAGCCGGCCAGGTCGATATCGACCTGGCCCTCCTGCAGCTTTGTCTCCTGCAGTGCCAAGATATCAACGTCAAGTTCTTGCGCAATTTGGATAAAGCTCGGGTCTTTTTTGAGCACAGCGCGCAGGCCGTTGACGTTCCACGAGGCGAAAGTGTAAGTCTGAGGCATGGTGTCCTTTCGACGGGGTTGGCAGGCTTAAGATTAACGCAACTAGAGCGGGGCGGAGTCCGCGAGTGATAGTGCGAACGCCGCCGTCCCGGAGACACGGACGGAGGACATATATGACGCAGGCAATATCGGATCCCAAGCAGGCCTCCGCTGCGCTGGCGGAGCTGTTCGAAACCCATAGCCACGTGGTCTTCTTTGGCGGCGCGGGTGTTTCCACAGCGAGCGGCATCCCCGATTTCCGCAGCGTGGACGGCCTGTATCACCAGCAGTTTGCCTATCCGCCCGAAACCATGCTCTCGCACAGCTTTTACGAGACACATCCGGCGGAGTTCTTCGACTTTTACCGCACCAAGATGATCGCGCTTAACGCTAAGCCCAACCGCTGCCACACCAAGCTGGCCGAGCTGGAGCGTGCCGGCAAGCTCGACGCCGTGGTGACGCAAAACATCGACGGCTTGCATCAGATGGCGGGCTCGCAGCGTGTGTTTGAGCTGCACGGATCGGTCCATCGCAACATTTGCCAGTCGTGCGGTGCGGTCTACAGCGCCGAATGGAATTGCGCGCGCGAGCACGAGGATGCCGCGGGCATGCCCGTGTGCCCTACGTGCGGCGGTCGCATCAAGCCCGATGTGGTGCTCTACGAAGAGCCGCTCGACGAGCACGTGTTGACCGGTGCCGTTGCTGCCATCGCCGCGGCCGATGCCCTCATTGTGGGCGGAACCTCGCTCGTGGTGTATCCGGCGGCAGGCCTTACGCGATACTTTACCGGCGATACGCTGGCCATATGCAACCTTGCTCCCACCGATCAGGATGCAAATGCCGACCTGCTGATTTCTTGCGACATCGCGGCCGCGTTTGCGTTCTAGCCCGCGCGCGCGGATACAATAGAAAGACTGATTGCAAAGCGACCCCGCCGCCAGCTCCCCAAGCTCGGCGGCGTGGGCATTTTAGGAGGATGTTCATGGCGAACGACAGCAAGACATGGCGGTGCGGAAAGTACGAGCTCAGCTTTGACCGTCCGCGCATCATGGGCGTCCTCAACGTGACGCCCGATTCGTTTAGCGACGGCGGGGAGCACTTCGACCCGGATGCCGCCATCGAGTACGGCCTGGCGATGCTTGACGCCGGCGCCGACATCATCGACGTGGGCGGTGAGTCCACGCGCCCTGGCTTTACCCCGGTTAATCCCGACGAGGAGGCTCGCCGCGTGCTGCCCGTGGTGCGCGCGCTGGCCAAAGAGGGCGCCATCGTCTCGATCGATACGCGTCATGTGGCGGTTGCCAAGGCGGCCGTGCGCTGCGGCGCCTCGATCGTCAACGACGTGACCGGCTTCACCGACCCCAAGATGGTCGAGTTCGTTAAGACGAGCACCTGCGGCGTCATCGTGATGCACGCCGGCGAGGTCGCCACACCAGCACGCACGCACGCGACGGTGCAGCTCGATACCTCAGCTGCGGCGTTTGTTGCCGAGAAGGCACGCGAAGCGGCTGCCGAGGCCGCGCGCGAGGCCGAGAAGCCGGCCCGTCGCCGTCGCGGCAAGTTGCTGGGCGAGTCCAAGGTTGAGGCCAAGCTTCCGGGCGGTGTGGTACAGCCCTCGCTGCCGTTTGGCGAACCGGAGCCCGCGCCTGTTGACGAGCCAGAGACGCCGACTGCCGAGCAGGCTGCCCCTGCCGCCGCTGCGCCCGAGACCGTGCCCGCCGCTACCGAAGCCGCACCAGAGCCCAGCGACCACCTGGCCGCCATGATGCGCCGCAGTGCCCGCCGTGAGGAAGCCTACGTGCCCACCTCGCAGCTCCGCCGCTTTACCCTGCCCGATTCTGCGCCCATCATGCGCCGCGTCATGGGCTTTCTGTCCGACCAGGCCCGCACGCTCATCCATGCCGGCGTGTCGCGCGACCGTATCTGCATCGATCCCGGCCCGGGCTTTGGCAAGACGGCCAACGAGGATGTCGTCATCCAGCGCGAGACCGCCAAGATGGCGTCACTGGGCTATCCGCTCATGTGCGCCGTGTCGCGCAAACGTTTTGTGGGAGCCGTTTCGGGCGTGACCGAAGCCGCCGCGCGCGATGCCGCCACGTTTGGCGTGTGCCTGGGCGCCATCCAGGCCGGCGCCAACATCGTGCGTGTGCATGACGTTGCGGGCTTTGCGCAGTTCCTGAACGGTTACTGGGCCGTTGCCAAGCCGCAGCCGCGCCGCGCGTTTGTGGCCGTGGGTTCCAACCTGGGGCATCGCTGCGACAACATCCGTGCTGCGCGCGACATGATTGCCGAGATCCCGCTTACCTGCGTGTCCAACTGCTCGCGCATCTACGAGAGCGAGCCGGCCTACGAGACGCGCCAGGACGCATTTGCCAACGCCGTCATAGAGATCAAGACCGAGCTGGCGCCGTTGGTGCTGCTCGACGAGCTCATGAAGATCGAGGCCGAGCTGGGGCGCGACCGCTCCAAGAAGGCCAAGGTCAACGGCCCGCGCACCATCGACCTGGACCTGCTGTGGATGGACGGCGAGACCCACGGCGGCAAAAAGCTGCGCCTGCCGCATCCGCTCATTGGTGAGCGCGACTTTGTGCTGGTGCCGCTCGAGGACCTGATGCACGACCCGGCGCGGTTCTTCCGCTATAACGGTGTCGAGGTCAAGGAACCCGAGGATCGCGTGGGCCATATCGTGGGCGAATTGGGGCGTATGTAGATGATCGAGATGAATGCTGTTGTCGCCGGTACCGAGCTCGACGCGGCGCGTGACGCGGGCCGCGAGGGCGTGTCCGCGGGCTGGTGCGCGTGGAGCGTGGGCGATGCTTCGCTGACGTTTTCGCTGGTTGTGCGCCCCGATGTGAACATGCATGCCTTCCACGGCCTGCCGTTTGTGGCCGCGATGGGCATGATGGACGCGCTCGTGGGCACGGCTTCGACGCCGGGGTTGGGCCTTGCCGGTAAAGTGGGTATCCAGTGGCCGAGCGATATCGTGTGCGGTGCGCCTGCGTTTGAGGCGTCGCTCGCGCGTGTTGCCGTGAACGGCGGTGCCGGTGCTGCGGGCATGTTTGCCGCGGTGACGGTTGATATTGAGCGTGCGGCGCTGGGTGAGCTTGGCGTGGATATGGCAGATGAGGCGCTGATCGAGGCATTGGCCGCCGCTGTGCTGACCCGCGTTGACGCCTGGGCGGTTGCCGCCAACACGCCGCAGGGCGCTGCCGGCCCGCTGGCTCCGGTGCTGGGCGAGTACTTTGACATGGTGCCACTGCTGGGTCGTCAGGTCGCGGCGGTGTCGCCCAACGGCTTGCCGCTCGCAGTCGGTGTGTTTGCGGGCCTGGACATCTGGGGCCGCGCGACCATCAAGACCGATGCCGGCGAGCAGGAGTTTCCGCCCGAGGCCGTACGGATTCGCGGACTGTAACGCGAGGCGCCCGCGCTCAAAGATAACGATGACAACGAAGCCCTCTTCGGCCTGTGCCGGGGAGGGTTTCGCCTATCTGGTGAATGGGTTGCCAGCGCCCTATTCCTCAAAATTGAAAATTTTTCAGTTTTGAGGAATAGGCTTGGCGAACGTTTGCGGGGCTGTGACATCGGGCGTGCTCGACTTATGTCCCTGTTTTACCCCCAGCTTCTGCATGCGGCGGTAGATTTCGCAGATGCCTTTGATGGTGAGCTGGCCGTCGACTATGTCGAAGGCATCAGTCGAATCGGCGACGATGCTGGCGAGGCCGCCCGTGGCGATAACGGTGGCGTCCTCGCGCCCCAGCTCGCGCTTCATGCGCGCGACCAGGCCCTCGGCCATGGCGGCGGCGCCCGTTACGGCGCCGACCTTGATGCACTCCTCGGTATCGCGGCCGATGGCGTGCTCGGGCGCCTCGAGTGGAACGCTAGCGAGCTTGGCGGCTCGGGCGGCGAGCGCGTCCATCGAAATGCGGATGCCCGGCGCAATCGCTCCGCCAATGTAATAGCCGTCCTCGTCGATAACGTCGATATTGGTTGCGGTGCCAAAGTCCACCACGATCGCCGGAGCGCCGTAGAAGGTCTCGGCAGCGACGGCGTTGGCGATGCGGTCGGCACCAACGGCCTGGGGACGCGCCGCCCGCAGCTTGGTCACGGCCGCCGTCTGCGGGCCGATGACGATGGCGTCTGCCGCGATGCGGTTGGCCACGGCGTGCCACTCGCGCGAGAGCTGTGGCACCACGCCGGCAAAGGCGATCGCGTCGACCGCGCCGAGCGAGAGGTCGTACATCTTAAAGAAGCCCATCAGGCGCACGTGGATTTCGTCGGCGGTATAGGAGCGGTCGGTGGGCATGCGCCACGACTGCACCAGCTCGTCTCCGTCAAACAGGCCCATGGCCGTCTGCGTATTTCCCATATCGATAGCGAGCAGCATGTCTACTCCCGGTGTTGGCATAAAAGGACGCGCACCATTGTATACGTGCCGTCGACGGCGCTCGGCCGCGATTCGTTTACGGTGATAGGGGCTGAGGGGTTTTAAATATGAAGGAATTATGCTCTACGAGATTTTCCTTGCCGTTTACCGAACTCCCGCGTAATATTCTTTCTTGCGCACATGAGGCGCCCAGACATTGCGGGGTGGAGCAGTCTGGTAGCTCGCCGGGCTCATAACCCGGAGGTCGTAGGTTCAAATCCTGCCCCCGCGACCAAGAACTTGCAGCTCGGAAGCAAAATTGCTTCCGAGCTTTTTCTTTATCGGTTTACCTTGCGGGTGAATTGCGGGTGAATCCTGAGTCAATTTATTATGTGAAGCAGATAAACCATTGATAATCGCGGACCGGTCGGCTTGACTTATCGACCGATAAACTCCAATTGGGAGGAGTCCCGGCGGTCCTTAGCTAAAATAGTGACGTCTGAATAACAACAAGGGAGTCGCTATATGAAGACCGTCTACGATGCCCTTGACCCTATCGTCAACGGGTCGGCAACGACCAAGGAGAAGGGCGACAAGTACGAGGCGGCCTGCGTTTACTATCTCAAGAACGACCCCTTCTACGCGCTGTTCCTTTCCCGTGTCGGGACGATAACCCAGGCACCCGAATGGGATAACAGTTTGTTTTAAGGGAAAGGAAGCCGTATGGCGAAAAAGGGATATATCTTCTGGGACAGCGAGACGGCGAATCCCCAGCAGAGGATATGCCAGGTCGCTTATATCCTCACGGATCTTGAGGGAAACTGCCTGGGCGACCCGGTTTGCCGGGTGATCAATCCTGAGAGCGAGATTGGTTGGTGGAGTAGGTCTCATCTGGAAATCGATTGGGACTCACTGGACGACATGCCGACCTTTGTCCGCTTCTGGGAGGATGCCGGTCTGGCGGATTTGCTGCGAGACTACATCCTGGTCGCGCATAACGCCAACGGCGCCGACATCCACCACATCAAGAAGAGTCTGGCTGCCTACGACATCGAAATGCCCGAGATCGAAGTAATCGATACGATGCTGGTGGCGAAGCAGAAGGGTCTGCCCGGAGCGCTTGTCGACCTCTGCGAGCATTACGGCGTGCATCTTGATAGCCACCACGATGCCATGAGCGACGCCGAGGCGTGCCTTGGGGTTTTCCGTGGGCTGGCCGGCGAGTTCGGTGCGCTCGAGCCCGCCGTTTGGGCTCCGAATGCCTCCTCCCATCATGGCCGCAAGCGTGTTTTCACGGGCTTGGGACTGGTGAACGGGTCGCAGGAAACCATCGAAGAGGTTTTGGCGAAAGCCGAGGAGGCGGGCCACAGGGGCGATCCGGGCGAAATCACTGATCCGGTCGGACTCAAGGTGAAGGTATCCGGCGTTACTCCGGGCTACAATCGCGATGAGATCCTTGCCGCACTTAAGGAATGCGGGATGAAAGCGACCGATGGCAAGCCCGCGCAGAGCACGAAGTACCTCGCAATAGGCGACAACGTGGGACGAAGCAAGCTCGACGCAGTTTTCAGCGGCAACTCGCAGGCAAAAATCGTCACGACGGGCGAGTTGCTTGAGGTCATGAACCGATTTGGCAAGGCGGAATAGAAGGGAAGGCTCGATATGGCCGTCAATTTGAAAACCGTAAAAGACACGGTGAATCTTGCAGCGGGGGTTTTAGCCGCCGCCGCCGGGGTTGTCGATGGGGCAAAGCAGCTCGGTTTCGATGTCGATGGAGCCGTGAAAAGCGCTGCCGACGGGGCAACCAACGGCGCGCGTGCTGTTGCCGACGGCATCGGCAAGGGATTTGGTGCGGCGGCGGAAGGCGTCGGCGCGGCAGCCGGCGCGTTGGGGGATGCCACGAAGGCGTTCCAGGACTCAAGGGCCGCCGCGGAGGCTCGCAAGAAGATCGATGCCGCCAGGCAATCAATATTTGAAGGCGCGTCGACGGTGATGCCCCTGCACGAGTTCATCTGCCAGCAGGTCAAAGCCTCCGAAGCTGCGTTCAACGGCTACGATATGCCCGGCTGCTATCTCATCGCGACATACCGCAGGCATGACCACGATAAGAACTTCAGCGACTATCTCGGAATATACGTGGGGTCAAGTGAGCGTATGGCGGACGATATCGCGTCCATACCTACGCGATTGGGCGATCCGGATGTCTACGCTGACTACAAGTACCGACAAAACATTTTGCTATTCGTGTATCCGTGCGAGCTGAAGGACGTCGACGAACGTCGTGGGCTCCTGCTGCGTTCGTTTGACGGCGAGAGGCTCTACAACGGCACTGGATTATCGGTCGAGAGGGCGGCGGATGAAGACCTATAACCTGGACACCATCCATAAGGTCCCCCTGCGCGAGGTGTGGCCGCATGAGGCCCACGACTTCACCAAGTGGCTGGCCGAGGAGCAGAACCTCGCAACCCTCGGGACGGCGGTCGGAATCGAGCTCGAGCTCATAGAGACGGAGTCCTCGGTCGGATCGTTCAACGTGGACATCTACGCGCAGGAGTCCGGTACGGGCCGCAAGGTGATCATCGAGAACCAGCTCGAGGACACCAACCACGACCATCTCGGCAAGGTGATCACGTACGCCGCCGGCAAGGGCGCCGAGGTCGTCATCTGGGTCGTGGCGCGCGCCCGCGACGAGCACCGCCAGGCCATCGAGTGGCTCAACCAGCACACCGACAGCGACTTCGGGTTCTTCCTGGTCGAGGTCGAGCTCTGGAAGATCGGGGACTCCCTGCCCGCCCCGCGCTTCGGCGTGGTCGAGCAGCCGAACGAGTGGACCAAGACCGTGAAGCTCTCCGAGGGGCTCAGCGAGACCGAGAAGGTCAAGCTGGCGTACTGGACGGCCTACCGCGATGTGGCGGGCGGCCATCCGGAGTTCCTCGAGGAGTTCAGCCCGCAGAAGCCCAGCAAGGACCATTGGTCGACGCTTCGCCTGGGGGTCTCGGCATACCATCTCGCCCTGCTCATCGACACGCAAAGGGGCCGCACGGGCATCGAGCTGTACGTGGACGACGACAAGGAGATCGGGCACCGCGCCATCGCCAACAGCGGGGTCTTCGAGGAGCGCCTCGGGCTGACGGCGGCACCCTTCGATGCGAAAAAGGCATCGGGGCTGCGCTTCTACAAGGCGGGCCACCCCATCAAGGGCCACCAGGACGCATGGCCGGGGTACATCGAGGAGCAGCTCGGATGGGCCCTCGAGATGAAAAAAATAATCGCGGAGATCGAGCTCTAAAAAACGCCCCGGCAGTAAATTGCCGGGGCGTTTCTTATTGACGTGATTTAGCACTGGCCGTTTCGGTCCGAATGCGCCGCTCGGTTTCTTCGAGGTCCCTGACGATCCTCCCCAGCGCCATGCAGTAATGCGCGAAGACCGGGTCCTCCTTACCGAATCGGTCCTCGCAGCAGAAAAGCATCGACTCATGAAGGCAAGTGAGCTCGTAAATGATGTCTTCGAGTTCCATGCGACTCCTTTCAAAAAGTAAATAGGGCCTTAAATGGTATCGATGTTGGACGCGGGCTGCCGGCGTCCGCCGTGAATCGGCCACGGCTCCGCGGCCGGGTGGCACCTCCGCTACGCCGCGTCAAGGGGGCCCATGAGACCCCGCACAAACCTCCGCTCCGCTCCGGTTGGTGGAGGTCGTCATGGACCTCCCTTGACCCGTCTTCACTCCGGTGCGGCTTTGCAGGGAGCAAAGCCGACGACGACGCGCGGCGTCGCCATTCGGCTTTGCCCGCAGGGGCGAGATGTTGAGGGCCACGTGCCCGGAACGGAGGAAGACATGCAGCAGCTGATGACCGTGGAAATCGCCAAGACGGTGCCGGGGCTCTATGGGCAGGACGGGGCGGAGGACCCCACGGTCTACGCCCACTACTTCTCGTGCGTGAACGGATGGGACTGGTGGCTGCTCGAGTTCGACGGAACGGACGAGGCGTTCGGCCTCGTCGAGGGCTACGACGACGAGCTCGGCTACTTCAGCATCAAGGAGATGGCCGAGCTGAACCGCCAGATGGGGTTCGCCGCCGTCGAGCGCGACGAGCACTTCTCCCCGAGGCCGCTCAGCGCCGTCAGGAGGAGGTAGCCGCATGGTCACGGTCGAGTTCGACTCCATGGGCGAGGCGGTCCGCCTCGCCCTCGTGGCCGGTGAGTATGTGGGCGGCGGCCTGGCCGTCCTCCTCCTCGACGCCACGGACCCGCGCTCCGAGGGCTACATGGCCGGGTGGGGCGCGCTCACGGCGAACGTGCCGGCGGCGGCCGAGTGGTGCCGCGGGCGCGGCGACATCGCCATCGACGCCGACGTGCCCGCGTCGCTCCTCGAGGCGCTCGAGGCCGCCGGCTTGCTCCGCATGGCCGGCCGCTCGGCGGCGTCCGGGATGGCCCGCTACCCGCTGGCCACGGTCGCCGGGCGCGCCCTCGACGGCATGGGCGGCCTGAGCGAGACCCTCGAGGAGGCCCTCGGCTCGACGGTCGTCGTCGAGTACGAGTCGGGAGGCGACGGCGGGGCGTTTGAGGTTGGGACCGCGCCGGCGCGCTCGGCCGAGCTCGGGCGCCTCATCGCCGCCGCGAGGTCCGAGGTCGACGCGTTGGCGGGCGCCGGCGGATGGGCTGCCGTCCGGGTCGGTTTCGGGGATGCCGGGACCATCGACTGCGAGACGGGCCGGACGGTCTACGTCGCGGGGTGAAATGGGAGGAGGGCGCGGGCGCGGTCCGGATGGGCCGCGCTTTTCCTTTCCCGGGGATGCGGGACTCCCACCGTCCAAGTGCCTTGGACGGTGGGAGCTGGATACGACGATATACTGCGCGTGCAACGGGGACACGCGCCTCCTTTTCGGTTGACTCCACCAGTTCGTACAGAGACTTTTCGATTTCCCGCTTTGATTTGGAGGTCTGTAATTCCATATTTCTGGAATACGGCACGAGGCTGAGCTTCGAAATCGCGTCTTGCGTCGGTAGATTGTTCCGCGTCCGCGACCAGTTTTTCAAGGGTGCTAAGCTGGGACTGTATTGAGAGTTCGTTTAGGTGGTTCACATTGTCCATAGCGGTGACCACCAATGTTGAATAGCTGTCTTGAAAGACTGTGTATTTATACTTGATTTAAGGCGGAGTGGAATGTGAGCGCGCAAGGAGATGCGGAATCGATGAGAGCCTCAAAAAAATTACCGCAGTGTTATCATCTTCCATCCTATCTATTCTTCCATTTCTGATTCTATGGGCGGCTTGGTCAGCCCTCCCTGATACAATTCCCGCTCATTGGAGTGGGGGTGTGGTTGATCGATGGGGTAATAAGCTTGAATTGCTGGTTGTTCCGCTGTTTTCCCTGATTGGTTCTATTGCAATTTCTGTGTACCTTATTGTTTCCACGCGGCGAAGAGAGTTCGCGGATTTCTCTGCTCGAATGCGACGGGACTTTGTTGCGTGCTATATTTCTAGCCTTCTTTTATCGACAACCTGCTCAGTGATAATTGCCGTTTGGGTTCAGTTGATTCTTGCGCAAAACACTGCGGTTGATGGGGGACTTGGACTATCGATCCTGTATTCCCTTCCCGGGCTATATGTGATCTTGTGCGCCTTGCCGCCTTTTTATGCGAGCGGCGAGAGCAAAAAGGCAGAGCGCCTGATAACAGTTCTTATTGGCGGCGCGGAGATTGTTCTTTGTGGAATAGTGCTTGAAGGTTCGGCTGCCTCTTATGCGATGATTGGACTGATGATTCTGTTCTGTGCGTTTGAGATTGTGTCACAGGTAAGGGATAGCCGGTCCTTATGAGCAGGATAAGGGCGCACTACGGGCGCCCGGGATTTTGCGGGGCAACTCGGCGTGCCGAGTTCGTTTCCGCTGGTAGCGTAGCCGGTTAAACCGGAAGGCGGTCACGGCCCGCCGTCATACGCGCCCCGCGCGCCGTATGACGGCGGGCCGTTTTCGCAGGCAGGGCCGTACGACGCGTCAGAACCCGTCGGGCGCGGCGGGCGCCTTGCGCTTCCTGCCGCCGGACGGCGACCCCTTGGGCTTTTTCGGCTTCTCCGGGATGCGCCACACCGGTGCCGGGGAGGTGTTGCGGGCCTCCCCCTCGAGCGCCCGCGCGAGCAGCGCGCCCTCGGCCTCCGGCGACGTCAGGCCCAGCAGCGGTCCCAGGAACGTCTCGGTGATGTCGCGGCTGGCGAGTGCCATCGGGCCCTCCGCGTCGATCACGAGCGCGCCGTTCTCGCGCGCGCTCCAGGCCATGAGCTCTGACGGGGTGATCAGCGGCCGGCGCGCCACGGAGAACGACTTGCCGGACGAGGAGCTCTGCGTCCCCTTGGTGGAGCTCTGCCCGGTCGTCTTGACGCTGTAGTCGCCGAGACGCTTGCTGATCTCCTCCGCCTCGCCGACGGACTCCACCGAGAGGACGACCTGGGTGCCGAGCAGCGCCAGCAGCGCGTCCGACTCCGCCCTGGAGTAACCGCACCGCGCCTCGAGCAGATGGGTGTTCTGGAGCACGAAGACGACGTGCAGCCCGATGCTGCGGACCTCCGCGAGGTCGCCGAGGAGGCGGGGGATCTTGGGGATCCCGGACCCCTCGTCGATGGCGAGCAGGGTCTCCGCCGGCAGCCTGCCGCCGGACAGGCGCGCGATCTCGCGCAGCGCCGACAGCGCCTGGGAGAAGATGCACGAGACGAGCGCGCCGCGGTCGCCGTGGTCCGTCGCGCTGGCGATGTAGAGGATGGTCGGCTTGCGCCCGACCGATGCGAGGTCGACCTCGCCGCCCCAGAGCATGCGGCTGACGTCGTCGTCGCAGAAGGACATGAGGTAGTTGCGCGCGGTGGAGACGAGGGCCTCGCCCCCGCCGCCGTTCGACGAGGCGACGAGGAGGAACTGGCGCGCCGGGTTTCCCGCCGGCAGGTCCGCGGCGAGCTCCTCCAGCGACTTTACCGCGCTCTTCCCGTCGCGGGGCTCCAGGAGCGCGAGCACGGTCGATAGGTTCCGGGCGCCGTCGGGGATCCGCCCGTCCGTTATCGCGAGCAGGCAGAGGCCGGTCAGCAGGTTGCGGCTGGCGTCCGTGAAGAACCTCTGGCCGGAGGAGAAGGCGTCGGGCACGATGGCCGCCGACAGCTCGCGGAGCTCGGCCACAGCACCTGCGACGCCCTCGGTCCCGAGTGCCGCGATGGCGCGGTCGAGGGGGTTGAACCTCGCCGACTTGACGGGCTCGTCGAGCCGGATGGCGGCGACCTCCATCCCGGCCCTCCTGGCGAGTGTTAGCGTCAATATATTTTTCACCATTTTCACCAACGTATTTTCGCCAATCGC